>CAJKKX010000076.1 GCA_905200565.1 uncultured Lachnospiraceae bacterium | reverse complement strand
GGCCGTGGAGCGCCTGAAGGAAAAATATGACAAGAGAAAAGCTGGCATGCAGATCGTGCGGCTGGATGACAGCTACCAGATGTGCAGCCGTGTGGATTATTATGAAAATCTGATCCGTGTCGCGGCAACGCCGAAAAAGCAGATCCTGTCGGATGTGGTGATGGAGACGTTGGCGATCATCGCCTACAAGCAGCCGGTCACCAAGGCCGATATCGAGAAGATCCGTGGGGTAAAATCGGACCATGCGGTCAACCGGCTTGTGGAATACGATCTCGTCTATGCGCCGGGCCGCCCGGCACTTTTTGCGACGACCGAGGAATTCCTGCGCCGTTTCGGCGTCGGATCCACGGAACAGCTCCCGGAGATGAATGTGGAGCAAAGAGAAGAGATCCGGAGTGAGGTTGAGGAAGAGCTGAACCTGAGGATCGATGAGGAAGGTCATCTGCTGGATGATGACGAAGATCCGGAAGAAGATGCAGATGAGAATGAGAACGAGAAAGAGATAGAAAACAACGAGGCTTACGGGGAGGATTCCATATCATGAAATGCAGTGAGATCAAAGTAGTCAAAAAAGACGGGACGAAAGAGGAGTTTAATGTCCAGAAAGTCCTGGCAGCGGTAAATAAGTCTGCAAACCGCGCGATGATTAACTTCTCGAAGGCCGAGAGTAAGTTTATCTGTGAATTTGTGGAAGAAAAAGCGGAGGACCTGGATGAGGCGGAAGTCCCGATCGCCCAGATGCACAACATCGTCGAGGGCGCTTTGGAGCGCGTCAACCCGGTGGTCGCGAAGAGCTACCGCGATTACCGCAACTATAAGCAGGATTTCGTCCAGATGCTCGATGAAGTCTACAAAAAGAGCCAGTCCATCATGTACATCGGCGACAAGGAGAACAGCAATACGGACAGTGCTCTCGTCTCCACGAAGCGCAGCCTGATCTTCAATGAGTTGAATAAATCTTTATACCAGAAGTTCTTTATGACCGTCGAGGAGCTTCAGGCATGCCGGGACGGATATATCTATATCCACGATATGTCAGCACGACGCGATACGATGAACTGCTGCCTGTTTGACGTCAATGAGGTCTTGAGCGGCGGTTTCGAGATGGGAAATATCTGGTACAATGAGCCGAAGACATTGGACGTGGCCTTTGACGTGATCGGGGATATCGTGCTCAGCGCGGCCAGCCAGCAGTACGGCGGCTTTACGGTGCCGGAGGTCGACAAGATCCTCGCGCCCTATGCAGAGAAGAGCTACAAAAAATATGTGGAAGAATTTCTGAAATACATGGATGCCTCCTGGGACGGCGTTCAGGAGCGGGCGAAGCAGTATGCGCTCGATAAGGTGAAGCGCGATTACGACCAGGGCTGGCAGGGCATCGAGTACAAGCTGAATACGGTAGGATCGTCCAGAGGAGATTATCCGTTTGTAACCGTTACACTGGGGCTTGGGACGGAGCGTTTTGCAAAAATGGCATGTATTTCTCTTCTGGAAGTACACCAGAAGGGACAGGGCAAGCCGGGCAACCGTAAACCAGTGCTCTTTCCGAAGATTGTATTTCTGTATGATGAGAAACTCCACGGGCAGGGCGGGGAATGCGAGGATGTCTTTGAGGCAGGAATCCAGTGTTCCGCAAAGACGATGTACCCGGACTGGCTGTCTATGACAGGGAAGGGTTATATCTCCAGTATGTATAAGCAGTATGGAAAGGTTATAAGCCCGATGGGGTGCCGCGCGTTTTTGAGTCCCTGGTACGAGAGAGGCGGCATGTATCCGGCGGATAAAGAGGACAGGCCGGTTTTTGTCGGAAGATTTAATGTGGGGGCGGTAAGCCTGCATCTGCCGATGATTCTGGCAAAGTCCCGCTCGGAGAGCAGGGATTTTTATGAGGTGCTGGATTATTATCTGGAAATGATTCGAAACCTGCATATCAGAACGTATGAATATCTTGGAAATATGCGGGCTTCCACGAATCCTCTGGCCTACTGCGAGGGAGGGTTTTACGGAGGGCATCTGGACCCGCATGACCGGATTAAGCCTTTGTTAAAGCCCATGACTTCCTCTTTTGGAATTACAGCGTTAAATGAGCTTCAGGAGCTGTACAATGGAAAATCCATTGCGGAGGACGGTGAGTTTGCGCTGGAGGTTCTGGAATACATCAATAAAAAGGTAACGCAGTTTAAAGAGGAGGATGGCTGGCTGTATGCCATTTATGGTACGCCGGCAGAAAGTCTCTGCGGTTTGCAGGTAGAGCAGTTCCGGAAAATGTACGGTATCGTGGAAAATGTCTCCGACAGGCCGTATGTGAGCAACAGTTTCCACTGCCATGTGACCGAGGACATTACCCCGATCGAAAAGCAGGATTTGGAAGGGCGTTTCTGGGAGCTGTGCAACGGCGGAAAAATCCAGTATGTCCGTTATCCGATCAGCTATAACATCGAGGCAATCAAAAGCCTGATCCGAAGGGCAATGGAGCTTGGCTATTATGAAGGGGTAAATCTGTCCCTGGCATACTGCGACGATTGTGGTTATGAAGAACTGGAGATGGACGTCTGCCCGAAATGCGGTTCCAGAAATCTGACAAAGATCGACCGGATGAACGGTTATCTGTCATACAGCCGTGTGCATGGGGATACCCGTCTGAATGATGCGAAGATGGCGGAGATCGCGGAGAGAAAATCCATGTAGCTTTCAGACGGAAACTCAAAATGACCGGAAATCTTAAAAATGTAAAAAAAATTTATATAGTATAATCTGAAAAACAGTGGTATAATCCTTTTCATAGCGGCACTGCTATCAGAAATCATAGAAGCGATACAGATATTTGTTATCTTTATCGCTTCTTGCAATTGCATAAAGAGAGGGAAAATTATGTCAGATCGAATACAGAAAGCATTAGACAATCATAAGAAAGGAATGAATTGCTGCCAGGCAGTCGTATGCGCGTTTGCGGATGCGGTAGATGCGGATGAAAATACCGTGTTTGCGCTGGGCGAGGGCTTTGGAGCCGGGATGGGCGGTATGGAGTGTACCTGCGGGGCCGTATCGGGGGCCGTGATACTGGCGGGGCTGAAAAACAGCAGTAAGAATGTGGAAAATCCGACGACAAAAGGAAAGACTTATCAGCTTTCGAAGGCGATCGTGAAGGAATTCGGGACAAAAAACGGAAGCGTGATCTGCAAAGAATTAAAAGGCATTGGTACGGGAAAAGTTTTAAGAAGCTGTGACGGATGTATTAGTGACGCTGTGGAGCTGGTCGAGAAAATCCTGGGGCTGTAGGAGACGCTATGGAAGAATATTTGAGCAGGACAGGGCTTCTGATCGGGGAGGACGCCTTAGAAAAGCTGAGAAACAGCAGGGTGGCAGTATTTGGAATCGGCGGCGTGGGAGGCTATACCGTGGAGGCGTTAGCCCGCTGCGGCGTGGGAAGCCTGGATTTGATTGACAAAGATGTAGTGTCAGAGTCCAATATCAACCGGCAAATCATCGCACTGCATTCTACCATTGGCAGGCCAAAGGCAGAAGTTATGAGAGAACGGATACGGGACATTCATCCCGGTATTACGGTACGGGTGCATGAATGCTTTTTTCTGCCTGAAAATGCGGATGCCTTTGACTTTACGGAATATGACTATGTGGTGGATGCGGTGGATACTGTGACGGCAAAGCTGGAAATCATACTGCGGGCGAAGCAGGCAGGAACGCCTGTCATCAGCAGCATGGGAGCGGGAAATAAACTCGATCCGGGAAGGTTTGAGGTTTCTGATATTTTTAAGACTTCGGTCTGCCCGCTTGCGAAGGTCATGAGGAAGGAATTGAAAGCCAGAGGGATACGGAAGCTGAAGGTGGTTTATTCAAAGGAACCGGTATGCAGGCCAAAAGAAACGCTTACGGAGGGAAGAAGACGCGCTTTACCGGGAAGTATTTCCTTTGTACCGTCTGTGGCGGGACTCATGATTGCGGGAGAGGTCGTAAAAGATCTGATGGAGGATTAAAATGAAGATTATAATTGTAGGCTGCGGCAAGGTAGGAGATACTCTGGCAGAACAGCTTTGTGGTGAGAATAATGATGTAACAGTGATAGATCCCAGCTATGACGCGGTGCAGGCGCTGGTGAATGAATATGATATTATGGGAATCGTGGGAAGCGGAACTGACCACAGTGTACTGGAGGAGGCGGGGGTCGACAAGGCAGATCTGCTGATTGCCGTTACCGGGTCGGATGAGCTGAATATGCTCTGCTGTCTGATCGCAAAGAAAGCGGGCGACTGCCAGACGATTGCCAGAGTGCGGAATCCCGAATATAACCGGGAGATCCGTTATATCCAGGAGGAGCTGGGGCTTGCCATGGTTATCAATCCGGAATTTGCCGCATCTGTGGAGATGGCGCGCATCCTGAGATTTCCTTCTGCGATTAAGATAGAGACTTTTGCAAAGGGACGTGCGGAGGTACTGAAGTTTCGCGTGCCGGAAGGCTCGGTTCTCGATCATATGATGGTAAGCGAAATCACGACAAAACTGCACTGTAATGAAGTGCTGGTATGTACCGTGGAGCGGGGGGAAGAGACGATTATTCCGGACGGCAATTTTATCATGCAGGAGAGGGACGTCATTTCTGTGGTGGCTTCTCCGAAAAGAGCGAGCCAGTTTTTTAAGAAGATCAGGGTGCAGACGAATCAGGTCAGGGATGCCATTCTTGTAGGCGGAGGAAAAATTACTTTTTATCTGGCCAAGCAGCTTCTGGCGATGGGAATCGATGTGAAAATTATTGAGAAAGACCGCAAACGCTGTGAAGAACTGAGCGAACGTCTTCCACAGGCGACGATCATCTGCGGGGACGGGGTGGATCAGGCGCTTTTGATGGAAGAGGGGTTGATGAAAGCAGATTCTTTTGTCACACTGACGGATATGGATGAGGAGAATATTTTGCTTTCCCTGTTCGCGAAAAGCAAGCGGAATAAGATGAAAGTCATCACGAAGATCAATAGTATCACCTTTGACGAGGTAATCAATAAACTGGATTTGGACAGCATTATTTATCCGAAGCATGTGACGGCAGAGCATATTCTCCGGTTTGTCCGTGCGATGAAGAATTCCATTGGAAGCAACGTCGAGACATTGTACCGCCTGGTAGGGAACAAAGTGGAGGCTCTGGAGTTCTGTATCCGGGAAAACGCCCCGGTCTTAAACATTCCGTTTGAGCGCCTGAAGCTGAAAGATAACCTGCTGATCGGATGTATTCACAGAAACGGAAAAATTATTACGCCAAAGGGTCAGGATATGCTGATGATGGGCGATTCCGTCGTGGTGATTACGACAAATAAAGGATTGAATGACATCAGTGATATTTTGAGGGATTGAGAGAGTTGAAGCTATGAATTACGGAATGATTATACAAATGCTGGGCTGGGTCTGCTGCTTTGAGTCTGTATTCTTATTGCTGCCGCTGATTGTGGCAGTCTTGTATGGGGAGTCTGCGGTCTATGCCTATCTAATTACAATGGGAATGTGTGCTCTGACCGGTTTTTTTATGACGCGTCATAAAGTAAAGAGCCGAAAAATTTACGGAAGAGAAGGGCTGGTGATCGTATCGCTGAGCTGGATCATACTCAGTATTTTCGGAGCGGCGCCTTTTGTGATTTCAGGGGATATTCCCTCCTTTGTGGATGCGCTTTTTGAGACGATTTCCGGATTTACTACGACGGGTTCCAGTATCCTGACGAATGTGGAGGGGCTTTCCCATGCGAATCTGTTCTGGAGAAGTTTTACGCATTGGATTGGCGGAATGGGCGTACTGGTCTTTATTCTGGCTATTCTGCCCATAAAGTCCGGCAATGCGGGAATGTATATCATGCGGGCGGAAAGTCCGGGGCCAAGCGTGAGCAAGCTGGTTCCAAAGATAAGGACGACGGCGATGATTCTGTATGCGATTTATTTCTGCATGACCGTGGCGCAGATCATAATTCTTTTGCTTGCGGGAATGCCGCTGTTTGACGCGCTTACCGTGAGTTTTGGCTCTGCCGGTACGGGAGGATTTGCAATTAAAAATAACGGACTGGCGGGGTACACAGATTTGCAGCAGTCCATCGTGACCGTGGCAATGATTTTGTTTGGCGTGAATTTTAATCTGTATTACCTGCTGCTCCGCAGAAGAACCAAGCAGGCGCTGGCCTGTACAGAGGTATGGGCGTATCTTGGGATTATCGCAGTCTCGATTCTGGTGATTACCATCAGTGTGATTCCGCAGTTCCCGTCCGTGTATCAGGCATTTCACCACACGGCGTTTCAGGTGTCCTCGATTATTACCACGACAGGATATTCAACGCTGGATTACAATGGCTGGCCGTCGATAGCGAGAACGATACTGGTATTGATTATGTTTATCGGGGCATGTGCAGGAAGTACGGGCGGCGGTATTAAGGTATCCAGAATCCTTATTTTGCTAAAAGGGGCGTGGAAAGAAATATGCAGGGTCTGCCATCCGCGCAGTGTAAGGAAAGTGAAAATGGAAGGGCATTCCCTGGAAAATGCCGTGGTACATTCTGTGAACGCCTTTATCGTGATTTATCTGTTGATTTTTGTGTGTTCCCTGCTGATTATTACGCTGGACGAGAAGGATTTGGTGACAAATTTTACCGCTGTTGCGGCAACGTTAAATAACATCGGGCCAGGACTGAACGTGGTGGGGCCGGCTGGAAATTTCAGCAGTTTTTCGGCAGTTTCCAAGATCGTGCTGATGTTTGACATGCTGGCGGGAAGACTGGAGCTGCTTCCGATGCTGGTGCTGTTTGTGCCGGCTACATGGAAGAAATAGAAGGGAAAAAAGAGATGTATGGAGAATGTCATGCCCATATTTTTATGAATGGGTATAACTATCAAGAGGCGGTAAAACTGCATAAGGGGCATGTGGATGAAGAAAATATCCGCAGATGGTTTCGGGAATATCAGAAGAGAGGCGTTGCCTTCATACGGGATGGGGGCGACGCCCTCGGCGTGTCTGAACGTGCGGCAAGCATTGCGGAAGAATACGGAATCACCTATCGCACGCCTGTTTTTGCCATTCATAAGAAAGGGCATTATGGAGGAATCGTGGGCAGGGGATTTGAAACCATGAAGGAATACCGGGAGCTGGTAGAAGAAGTAAAGAAGAGGCGCGGGGATTTTATCAAGATCATGCTTTCAGGGATCATGGATTTTCAGTGTTTCGGCGTTGTTACGGGTACGCCGCTGGCATTGGATGAAATACGGGAAATGATTCACATTGCCCATGAGGAGGGATTTTCTGTCATGGCGCATGTAAATACGGCGGAAACAGTGCGGGATGCGGTTCTGGCAGGAGCGGACAGCATCGAGCATGGAAATTATCTGGATAAAGACTGCATACAGGCAATGGCGCAGAGCCAGGCGGTATGGGTGCCGACGCTTGCTACCATATGGAATCTGATTGGCTGCGGGCGGTTTCCGGATGAAGAGCTGAAAAAGATTTGTGAATCGGCAGAAAAAAATCTGTGTGACGCATATGAAGCGGGCGTTTGTCTTGCGCTGGGAAGCGATGCGGGAGCCTATCAGGTGCCGCACGGACAGGGAATTGAAGATGAGGCGGAGATTTTCAAAAGGATTCTGGGAGAGAGCGAAAGACTGCGAAAAGTTCTGGAACAGGGAGAAATGCAGATCAGAGCAAAATTTCAGCGAAATTAGGAGGAAGGAATGAAAAAAGTACAAGTAAGAAATTCACTGTTATTGCTCCTGACGGCGGCCATCTGGGGGTCGGCGTTTGTGGCGCAGAGCGTGGGAATGGATTATGTGGAGCCGTTTACGTTTAACTGCGTGCGCAGCCTGATCGGAGGATTTGTCCTGATACCGTGTATTGCATTTTTAAATAGAAAGAAACCAAAGCAGGAACCGAAAACGGAAAAGCAGAAGAAACAGGAAAAAAAGATACTTCTTACAGGAGGAATTTTATGTGGATTCTGTCTGTTTGCAGCCAGTAATTTTCAGCAGCTCGGCATTCAGTATACCACGGTGGGAAAGGCCGGGTTTATCACGGCATGTTATATCGTCATTGTGCCGGTGCTTGGTATTTTCCTGAACAGAAAGTGCGGCAGGCTGATTTGGATTTCGGTGGCTCTGGCGCTTGTGGGGCTGTATCTGCTGTGTATGACAGAATCACTTCGGATTGGCAAAGGAGACCTTTTGGTGCTTGTCTGCGCCTTTTTGTTTTCTTTTCATATCCTGGTGATCGACCATTTCTCACCGCTTACAGACGGCGTGAAAATGTCCTGCATCCAGTTTTTTGTGTGCGGGATTCTATCGGGAATCGTCATGCTTCTGACAGAAGAACCGCGTCTTGCGGACATCTTTTCCGCATGGAAGCCGATTCTCTATGCGGGCGTGCTTTCCTGCGGGGTAGCCTATACCTTGCAGATTGTAGGACAGAAAGATATGAATCCTACGGTAGCGTCCCTGATTATGAGTCTGGAGTCCTGTATTTCCGTGCTGGCAGGGTGGCTGGTTCTGGGGCAGGCGTTGAGCGTGCGGGAGCTGCTTGGATGCGTGATTATGTTTGGGGCAATTGTTCTGGCGCAGCTCCCGGAAAAGAAAAACAGCTAGTTGTAGTTTCGGGATAATTATGCTATACTGGTGAAAAACAAAGGAAGCAGAGGTAGTGGGATGAAAAGAGTATTGCTGAAGCTGAGCGGGGAGGCGCTTGCGGGCGATAAAAAGACAGGATTTGATGAACCGACGGTTGTGAGAGTCGCCAGG
>CAJKKX010000075.1 GCA_905200565.1 uncultured Lachnospiraceae bacterium | reverse complement strand
CAGTGGGTAAGGAGATTATGCTCGGCATCACCAAGGCGGCCCTCGCCACCAATTCCTTCCTGTCAGCTGCGTCCTTCCAGGAGACCACCAAGGTACTCACGGAGGCGGCGATCAAGGGCAAGATCGATCCGCTTGTCGGCCTGAAGGAAAATGTTATCATCGGTAAGCTGATCCCGGCAGGTACCGGCATGAAGCGTTACCGCAATGTCCATCTTGATACGGAATTCCAGCAGGACGAAGAAGAGCTGGATCTGACCGAAGAGGAAGATGATGACGAGCTTCTGGATCTGGAAGAGGATACCATGGACGAGGATCTGGAAGAAATTGACGGTCTCGAAGAGGCTGAGGACGAGGACGGCGAACCGGAAGAAGAAATGGAAGAGAAACCGGAAGAGTAGCTTTTGCTCAGCGTCATTATACAAAAACGATAAGAAAAACGGCGCCCGGATAACGTTTAAAGTTATCCGGCGCTGTTTTTTTGTTACTACAATAATGATGAAAGGTCAATTTTCTTTCTTCTGCACGTTCGGTGGCGAGGGTATCCAGGCACTGATCCTATGCAAAAATTTTTCTGCAAATCGCCCGCTCCCTCTTGCTATTATTTCGGTATGCCGATATAATGGTATTGAGAGGAGTGAGGACGATGATCCTGGATACACTGTTGAAAAAGCAAAACATGACAAAATACCGTCTTGCAGTGGAGGCAGGCATTCCACATGCAACGCTGAGCGATATCTGCAGCGGCAAGACCCGGTTGGAAAAGTGTTCGGCGGAAACCATCTATAAGATTGCAAGAGCGCTTGGCGTTTCCATGGAGCTTCTGACAGAGGACGGAATCCGGGCGACAGAAAGAGAACAAACCTATGAGCAGGGATTGCCGGAATACCTGCAGCATGATCTGGATGCGTACAAGGACGGTCTGAAAAAAGGCGTATCCTACCTGGACTGTCTGTGGGGAGAGCTGTATGGCAGCATCAATATTGCGCAGATCAATGATGGTGTAATCACGCCGGAACACGCAGAATATTTGCGTCAGAAATATTTGTGGAGGGAACGAAGATATGAATAAAACCATTGATTTCACAAATTGCAGGCGGCTGCCTGGGCGTGCTTATAACGGAGCAAATGGCAAAAAGATCGCAGTGGAATTTGAGGGAGAGCAGTATATGCTGAAATTCCCTCCTTCTGGAGAAGGAAAGCCTACAGAGTTATCCTATACAAACAGTTGCTTCAGCGAACACATTGCCAGCAGTATTTTTAATCTTCTCGGTATAGAGGCCCAGAAAACGATGCTGGGCACATTTACCATCGCCGGAAAGACGAAGGTGGTGTGTGCCTGCCTGGACTTTACGGCAGAAGGAAAGCAGCTTTTTGATTTCTGTTCAATTAAGAATACCATTCTCGATTCTGACTCCAATGGAAGTGGGACAGAACTGGAGGATGTTCTGGAAACCATCGACAAGCAGCAATTCGTTGATCCTGTCCGACTAAAGGATCATTTTTGGGATATGTTTGCGGCAGATGCACTGCTTGGCAATTTTGACCGCCATAATGGAAATTGGGGATTCCTTTATGACCCGGCAGAGAAAAAGAGTAGTATAGCTCCGGTCTTTGACTGCGGAAGCTGTCTGCTGCCCCAGGCAAATGAGGAAGTGATGCGTAAGGTATTGACTGATCCTGCAGAGCGGGATATGAGGATCTTCCGTTTTCCCACCTCCGCACTCAAGCAGAGGGGAAGAAAAATCAATTATTATGACTTCCTGCTCCAGGCAGAGGACGAGGATTGCAGTCAGGCTGTTAAACGCATTTATGAGAGAGTGGACATGGAACAGATCGGAGCATTTATTGACGAAGTCCCGTATCTGACGGATTTGCAGAGGCAATTTTATAAGAGTTATATCGCAGCAAGGCTTGATCTGATCCTCCGGCCTGCTTATGAAATGTTGGATCAGGAGGCACCGGAGCCTTATAATGTAACAATCAAATATCAGAGTTGTGACGCCGTTTAAAATGCGGCGTCGTTTTTGTGCGATAAGCCCGGTAAGTATCCGCAGAATCTGAAGGTCGCCGCTAATATCTGATTCCGTATGGTGTTCCCGCATCAAGGTGCAGGACGGCGCTGTTCTGGAGGCGGGCGATGTGCTGACCGAAGGAAGCGTCAACCCGCACGATATTTTAAAGATCAAGGGCGTGCGCGCCGTACAGGATTACATGCTGCACGAGGTACAGCGTGTATACCGTCTGCAGGGTGTGGAAATCAACGATAAGCATATCGAAGTTATTGTGCGCCAGATGCTGAAGAAAATTCGCGTGGAGGAGTGCGGCGAACCGGAAGAGGAACCGGATGCCGATGCAGATGAAGAGTCTGATGCCGTAACAGAAGAGTAGGCTTACAGATTATGTCATGAATATGATATTTTTAGAATGAATATGATTTTCCTTTACTTGTGATTCAAGTAAAATTTAAGCTACAGTGCTTTGCACTGTAGCTTTTTATTTTGAAGGAGGAAAGTCGGATGGGAAATGTATCTTTTGTGGATAATGATGGCACGTTTTTTATGGAAAATCCGGAAAACTATAGCTATCTTTATTTTCCGGTTGCAGGGGAAAAGGGCTTAAAAAGTTCGCTGACCCCTAATTTGGGCGGCGACAGTAAAATTTCTCAGGAGTCATTCTTACTGGAACCGGTAAGTTCAGAAAATCTGCATAATAACCGGTCAACACGTAATTTCTGGTGTGTGGCAGAGGGAGCCGGATGCTGGTCTGCCACAGGAGCGTCAGCGGAGGAAGAGAGCAAAAAATTTACCGGAGAGCAGGATGCAAGTGAACTGACGGCAGGATTTATGTGGCACAGGATGAAAAGGACTTCTGCAAAGTATCAGCTTCAGGCAGAGATTACATCCTTTGTCCCGGTGGATGAAAATGTAGAAATTATGCATGTGAGAATACGCAATACATCCGGGAAAAGACAAAGGGTTACCCCGATTGCCGCAATACCCATATATGGAAGAAGCGCAGATAATATCAGAGATCACAGAAATGTTACTTCCATGCTGCACAGAATCCGGACAAAAGAATACGGTGTGACGGTAAAGCCCACAATGTCTTTTGATGAAAGAGGACACCGGAAAAATGACCTGATATATTTTGTAATGGGCGTGCAGGGAAATGGGGAAAGTCCGGTTTCTTTTTATCCCACAGTAGATTCCTTTATCGGAGAAGGCGGCACTTTTACCCATCCGAAAGCCGTATATGAGAAGAGACCGGGGATGCCCTGTGATATAAAGATTGACGGCAAAGAAGCGATGGGCGGTATACGCTTTAAAACTGCAGAGTTAGGACCTGATGATACGGCAGAGTATAGTATTCTTATGGGAATCACAGAGAATGAAACGGAGGCAGATAGAATTACCTGTAAATATCATTCCGGCGACGCGGTGGTTCAGGCTTTGGAAACTGTCAGGGAGTATTGGCAGAAGAAAGTAAATGTCAGGTACTACACGGGAAACCGGGAATTTGATTCTTTTATGCGGTGGGTAAGCTTTCAGCCGTTTTTAAGAAGGCTCTATGGCTGTTCCTTCCTGCCGCATCATGATTATGGGAGAGGCGGCAGAGGCTGGCGTGATCTGTGGCAGGATTGCCTTTCGCTTCTCCTGATGGACCCGGGGGATGTGCGCCGGATGATTCTCGATAATTTCGGCGGCGTCCGGATTGATGGGACGAATGCAACTATTATCGGTCATAAGCAGGGAGAATTCATTGCAGACAGAAATGGCATCAGCCGTGTCTGGATGGATCACGGTGTCTGGCCGTTTATGACCACAAAGCTTTACATTGACCAGACCGGCGACCTTGAAATTTTATTGGAGAAGGCATCGTATTTTAAAGATTTGCAGTCTGCGCGCGGAACAGGCACAGATCGGCAGTGGAATGAAGAATATGGTATGCGGCAGAAGACCTCCGGAGGAGAGGTATACGAGGGAACGATTCTGGAACATCTTCTGATTGAGCATCTGAGTGCTTTTTACGAAGTCGGAGTACACAATGAAATCCGTCTCCGGGGAGCAGACTGGAATGATGCGCTGGATATGGCAGAGGAAAATGGAGAAAGTGTTGCATTTACCTGTGCCTACGCGGGCAATCTGACGCAGCTCGCTGACTGCCTGCGTCTTATAAGAGACAGACTGGGCTATACAAAAGTAGAAATCCTGGAAGAGATCAGCACTTTGCTGGACGCTGACGTGAGAGTTTACGGGAGTGTAGAGGAAAAACAGAAAATCCTGAAGAAGTATATGGATTTATGCAGACACGAGATAAGCGGAAAGACCATACATATGCCTGTCGATAATCTGATTGAAAATCTGGAGCAAAAGGCAGAGTGGATGATGAAGCATATCCGCAATACGGAATGGATTGCGGGAGAAAAGGGTGAGGGCTGGTTTAACAGCTATTATGACAATCACCAGAATCCGGTGGAGGGAATTTCAGATCATAACGTCCGTATGATGCTGACGGGGCAGGTATTTGCCATAATGAGCCGCACGGCGACAGACCAGCAGGTAAGTCAGATATGCAGAAGCGCGGACCATTATCTGTATGATGAATCGATCGGCGGCTACCGTCTGAATACAGACTTTAAAGAGCTTAAATTTGATCTGGGGAGAATGTTTGGCTTCGCCTATGGAGAAAAGGAAAATGGGGCGGTATTTTCCCATATGACTGTCATGTATGCAAACGCCCTTTATAAAAGGGGATTTGTCAGAGAAGGCTTTAAAGCGCTGAAAACCCTGGCCAATACGGCGCTTGATTTTGAAACAAGCAAAATATATCCGGGAATTCCTGAGTACTTTAACGGTGAAGGCCGTGGAATGTACCATTATCTGACGGGTGCCGCGAGCTGGTATATGATGACGGTTATTACGGAAATGTTTGGTGTCCGCGGTGTGGCGGGCGATCTTGCGATTCGTCCGGGGTTGGTAAAGGAGCAGTTTGATGAAAACGGCATTGCAAAGATCTGGTGCTGTTTTGCAGGTAAAGCGTTCGAGGTTGTCATTTCTAATGCAGAGAAACTGGAATTTGGCGAGTATGAAATTGGCCGGGCAGAATGCGAAGGCTTGCAATTGCAGATTTTTGGCGGGGTGCAGGCGGTTATACCGGCACAAACAGTGAAATGCATGAGAGAGGGCATTCATAAGATTACGATAGAGCTTGTGCCTGCCCGCAATTAAGACATCTGGAGGGAGAAACATATATGAAATTCGGTTATTTTGATGATTCGGCAAAAGAGTATGTGATTACAGAACCAAGAACACCGCTTCCGTGGATTAACTATCTTGGGAGCAAAGATTTTTTTAGTCTGATTTCCAATACGGCAGGCGGATATTCCTTCTATAAGGATGCAAAACTGCTTCGGCTGACCCGCTACCGCTATAATAACTGCCCGCTGGATCAGGGCGGGCGCTATTACTATATTAAGGATCAGGACACGGTATGGAATCCGGGTTGGCAGCCGACCCAGACAGAGCTTGATTTTTATTCCTGCCGGCATGGATTGGGATATACCATTATCCGCAGCATTAAAAATCAACTTGAGGCAACACTGGAAGCTTTTGTGCCGGTAAACGATGCCTGCGAGATTAACCGTATTATATTGAAAAATACGGGAAACTGCACAAAAGAGATCGACCTGTTTGGCTTTGTGGAATTTTGTCTTTGGAATGCGCAGGATGATTCATCCAATTTCCAGCGCAATTATTCTACGGGAGAAGTGGAGGTGGTGGGAAGTACCATCTACCACAAAACAGAATACAGGGAACGAAGAAATCATTATGCAGTCTATTCCGTTAACCGGAAAACAGAGGGGTTTGACACATCCAGAGATGCTTTCATCGGACTTTATAATGGATTTTCCAATCCCCGCGCCGTTCTTTCGGGCAAGTGCAGCAACAGTATTGTCCACGGATGGCAGCCGGTGGGAGCACATCATCTAAAGCTTGTGCTGAAACCGGAAGAGACGGCATCCTGTATCTTTTTGCTTGGATACTGCGAAAATCCGGCAGACCAGAAATTTGAGGCGCCTGATATTATCAATAAAAAGCCGGCCCTTGCTCTTCTGGGAAAATATCAGACGGACCGACAGGTCGACGCGGCTTTTGAAGAGCTGAAGGAGTACTGGTCAGAACTCTTATCTGCGTTTGCCGTAGAGACAAAGGATGAAAAACTGAATCGGGTAGTTAATATATGGAACCAGTATCAGTGCATGGTTACCTTTAATCTGAGCCGCAGCGCCAGCTACTTTGAGAGTGGACTGGGACGAGGGATGGGATTTAGGGATTCCTGCCAGGATATCCTCGGATTTGTCCACCTGATCCCGGAGCGTGCAAGGGAAAGAATCCTGGATATTGCCAACACGCAGATGGAAGACGGCAGCGCCTATCATCAGTATCAGCCTCTCACCAAAAAAGGAAATGCGGATATAGGAGGCGGTTTTAATGATGACCCTCTGTGGCTGATAGCGGCTGTTTGCGCGTATCTTCGGGAAACCGGTGATTTTTCCATACTGGATGAAGTGTGTGCGTGGAACAGCGATTTTACAAAGGGAGAACCGCTTATGGAGCATCTGCGAAGGTGCTTTCAGTATACGGTTCATCACAAAGGACCGCATGGTTTGCCGCTGATCGGCAGGGCAGACTGGAATGACTGCCTGAATCTGAACTGCTTTTCGGAAGAGCCGGGAGAGAGCTTCCAGACATTTGGACCGGATGACGGACCTGTGGCGGAATCGGTGTTTATTGCGGGGATGTTTGTAAAATACGGAAAGGAATATGCAGAACTGTGCCGGAGACTCGGGCTTACGGAAGAAGCGGCTTTGGCGGAAGCGGAAGTGGAGAAAATGAGATATGCTGCGGAGAGCGCGGGATGGGATGGAAAATGGTTTATCCGTGCCTTTGATGCATTTTCGAATCCGGTGGGAAGTCATATCAACGAGGAAGGAAAGATTTATATTGAGCCGCAGGGTATGTGTGTAATGGCAGGAATCGGAAAGGATGACGGCAAGGCGGAAACAGCACTGGCCAGCGTCAGAGAAATGCTTGATACCAAATACGGAATTGTCCTGCTGCAGCCGGCTTACACAAAATACCATGCAAAGCTTGGTGAAATCACCTCTTATCCGCCCGGATATAAGGAGAACGGGGCAATTTTCTGCCACAATAATCCGTGGATCGCCTGCGCGGAGGCAGAATTGGGGAACGGAAACCGTGCTTTCGAGGTATTTAAAAAGACGTGTCCGGTTTATCTTGAGGATATCAGTGAGATTCACCGCACGGAGCCGTACGTATACTGCCAGATGATAGCGGGCAGAGATGCTCCCGGCTTTGGGGAAGGGAAAAACAGCTGGCTGACGGGAACAGCTGCATGGACATTTACCTGTATCAGTCAGTACATTCTTGGAATTTGTCCTACGCTGGACGGCCTGAGAATTGATCCGTGTATCCCGGAGGAGATGGGCGGATATACGGCAGAGCGCATTTATCGCGGGGTAAAATATCATATTACTGTGGATAATTCGGCACATGTTCAAAAGGGCGTTGCATCTGTCACAGTAAATGGAGAGCCGCTGGCAGGAAACAGTATTCTTCCGGGGAAGGGAGAAAAAGAATGTCATGTTGTAGTAGTTATGGGAGAAAACAGCAAAGAGGAGAACTGATATGAGGTATGGATATTTTGACGATGAAAAGCGGGAGTATGTAATTACAAGACCGGATACGCCGGCACCCTGGGCAAACTATCTTGGATCGCCGGAGTATGGGGCGGTGATTTCCAATAATGCAGGAGGATATAGCTTTGCAAAGTCCGGAGCAAACGGGCGGATCCTCCGCTATATCTTTAACGATTTCGACCGGCCGGGCCGCTATATTTACATACGTGACAACGACAGCAAGGATTACTGGTCCGCTTCATGGCAGCCGGTGGGAAAGGATCTTGCGGTATATAAAAGTGAGTGCAGACATGGAACCGCATATACAAGGCTGTCGGCAGATTATGATGAGATTCATTCCGAAGCGCTATATTATGTTCCCATGAATAAATCCTATGAAGTCTGGCATTTAAATGTCACGAATAATTCTGAAAGAGAGAGAAAACTGAACATTACCGGCTACGCTGAGTTTACGAATAACAGCAATTACGAGCAGGATCAGGTGAATCTGCAGTATTCCCAATTTATTACCAGAACGGTATTTGAGGGGAACCGGATCCGGCAGCTGATCCACGGAAATCTGGACGGTCTGGAAGAGGGAAAGGATGTAGATGATAAAATTGTTGTTGAGCGCTTCTTTGGACTGGCAGGAGGAAAGGTTTCTTCCTATTGCGGAGACAGAGAAAAGTTTCTCGGACCATATTGCGGATACGGAAATCCGGCAGGCGTGGCAGGCGGCGGCCTCGGGGGAGAGCTGAATTATAACGGAAATGGATGCGGGGCGCTTTCCACAGAGATCAGACTGGCACCGGGCGAGACAAAAAGCCTTGCCTTCCTTCTCGGCATGAAAAAAAATGCGGAAGCGGGAGAGATTCTGAAAAAATACGAAGACCCGCAGAAGATATGCAAAATTGATCTGGATGAGTTGATTTCCTACTGGCACGGAAAGCTTTCGCACTTCCAGGTAAAGACGCCGAGTGCGGAATTTAATACGATGATCAATACATGGAATGCCTATAACTGCTTTATGACCTTTATCTGGTCCCGGGCGGCTTCCTTTACTTACTGTGGTCTGCG
>CAJKKX010000074.1 GCA_905200565.1 uncultured Lachnospiraceae bacterium | reverse complement strand
GGAACCGCTGAGGCTCTGGGGAAAACTGGAGGATGGCGTGATCAAACCAGCCGAGTCTCCGGTAATTACGTGCCAGTGCATTCGTGTTCCGGTATTAAACGGGCATACGGCGGCTGTATTTGTAAAATTCAGAAAAAAACCTACGAAGGAACAGTTGATTCAGAAGCTGGCAGAGTTTAAAGGGATTCCGCAGGAGCTGAACCTGCCGAGCGCACCGAAACAATTCATTCAATATCTGGAAGAGGACAACAGGCCGCAGGTCAAGGCGGATGTGGATTACGAGAACGGAATGGGCGTTTCCGTAGGCCGTATCCGTGAGGATAAAGTATATGATTATAAGTTTGTGGGTCTGTCTCACAATACAGTCCGCGGTGCAGCAGGCGGAGCCGTGCTTTGTGCGGAAACTCTGACAGCGAAGGGATTTATTCAGGCAAAATAAAGGGTACTGAGGCATCAGAAGAGCGCTCGTTTGCGGCAATGTCGGCGGGCGCCCTTTCTACGATTAGATAAAGCGGGTTGTAAGGAAGATGATAAGAGTAAAAAATTTGACAAAGAATTTTGGAGGTCAGAAAGGAATCTTTGATTTGTCCTTTGAGGTAGAAGACGGGGAAATATTTGGGCTGCTGGGGCCGGAAGGCGCAGGAAAGACCACGACGCTCCGTCAGCTTATGGGATTTGCGGCTCCTGGCCGCGGACGGTGTTCTATCAATGGAAGAAACTGCCATGCGAAAGCTTCGGAGATCATGAAGTTTACAGGATATCTTCCGGAGGAAGCCATGCTGCCGCAGGACATGACAGGACTTACCTTTTTGCGCTTTATGGCGGAACTAAAAGGCGCCAGAAGCATTGAAAGAGCACAGCAGATTGCGGAGCGGTTTGAACTTGATCTGGATGAACCGATTGCAAAGATGTCCAGATCTTCCAGACGGGAGCTGGGAATTGTCTGTGCGTTTATGCACGATCCGGCGGTGCTTCTGCTGGATGAGCCGACAAACGGCCTGGATGTCCTGATGCAGGGAAGGCTGAATGAATTGCTTCTGGAGGAAAAAGGCAGGGGAAAAACGATCCTGTTCACTTCCCATATTTTTGAAGAAGTGGAACGCACCTGCGACAGAGTGGGAATGATGAAGTGCGGCGTACTGGTAAACATGGATGACATCGCGGGGATTCGGGCTGCAAAAAGGAAATCCTATATCATCAATTTTGCCACGGATCAGGATGCCGTGGATTTTAGAAAGGAAGATTTTGAAATCATAAGCAGCAGTGGACGGCAGGTTATGGTCAGCCTGTCAGGAGAAATGATGCCGCTGGTAAAGGCGCTTGGAAATTATCAGGTGGTAGGTCTGGAGACAGTCGCCCAGAGTCTGGAGGACGTGTTTATCCATTTTTACGGAGGTGGCGTTGGTGTTTAATTTTTCACTTTTGAAACGTGCAGGAAAGACGAATGCGAAACTGTGGATTGCTTTTACCGGGATTCTTGTTCTGCAAATGCTCCTGGTATTGAGCGTGTACAATCCCGATGCAGGAATGGAACGTGTTCTTCGCGCACTGCCGGAAGGAGTGGCTGCGCTTCTTCACATCAATATGGAAACAGACACCCTGGTGAAGTATCTCGCAGTCAGTCTGTTTGGTTTTCTCTATCCGGTGATTTCTATGGTCTATGGAATTCTTGCCGCAAACCGGCTGGTTGCAAAGAAGGTAGAATCCGGGACAATGGCATACCTTTTGTCCTCCCCGAACGGGAGGGGCCGTATTGTGAATACGCAGGCGTTCTTTTTGGTTTTCAGCCTGTTTGTGATGTTTGGGTGTACGGCAGCCGCTGGGCTGGTTTTCTGTGTCGTATGCTTTCCGGGGAAATTAGACGTCACTGGTTTTCTGCTTCTCCATGTGGGAGTGTTCTGTCTTGAAATCTGCCTGAGCGGGATAGGCTTTCTGGCGTCCTGCATCAGCGATGAAAGCAGGTATTCTCTGGCTCTTGGAGCGGGTATTTCAACCATTTTTCTTCTGCTTCGGATGCTTGCGGATATGGGCGGCGGACTGGAAGTACTGAAATTTACCACCATATTTACATTGTTTCATACGGCTGATATCGTGGATGGAAGCTTAAATATCTGCTGGAAATTTCCACTTTTGGCGGTGATAGGATTCCTGTTTTACTGGATCGGAATCGCGCAGTTTAAAAAGAGAGATCTGCCGCTGTGACAGGGCAGATATGAGGTTTTGCATGTCAAAAGTATTATATATCGCGGAGAAGCCCAGTGTGGCGCAGGAATTTGCGAAGGCATTAAAGAAAAATACAGCCAGACGGGACGGTTATCTGGAAGGGGCTGACGTAATCATTACCTGGTGCGTGGGTCATCTGGTAACCATGAGTTATCCGGAGGTTTATGATGAAAAATATAAAAGGTGGAGTCTGGAGACGCTTCCGTTTATACCGGATGAATTTCTATATGAGGTCATACCGGGCGTAAAAAAGCAGTTTGGAATCGTGAGCGGCCTTTTAAACCGCGCGGATGTGGATACGATTTATGTATGTACCGACTCAGGGCGTGAAGGAGAATATATTTACCGTCTGGTGGAACAGATGGCGCAGGTACACGGAAAGAAAAGGAAACGTGTGTGGATTGACTCACAGACGGAGGATGAGATTCTGCGGGGAATCGAAACAGCAAAGGATCTGGATGCTTATGATAATCTGTCGGAGGCTGCATATCTGAGGGCGAAGGAAGATTACCTGATGGGAATTAATTTCTCGCGTCTTTTGACGTTAAAATATGGAAATCTGCTGTCAAACTGTATGGGAACGAAATATACGGTGATTTCCGTAGGGCGGGTCATGACCTGCGTACTGGGAATGATTGTGAGGAGAGAGCGGGAAATCCGTCAGTTTGTCAAGACACCCTTTTATCGTGTTCTGAATACACTGGACGATAACGGAAAGAAATTGGAAGGGGAATTTCGGGCAGTGGAAGGCTCTGCTTATTTCCGGTCGCCGAAATTGTACAAGGAAAACGGATTTAAAGAAAAAAAAGATGCAGAAGAGCTGAACGCCATATTGTCGGAGCATCCGCCGCTGAAGGCGCACATAAAGTCTGTAGAGCGGAAACAGGAAAAGAAAAATCCACCGCTTCTTTATAATCTGGCGGAACTTCAGAATGACTGCTCCAGAATGTTTAAGATCAGCCCGGATGAAACGCTGCGCGTGGTGCAGGAGCTTTATGAAAAGAAGCTGGTGACTTATCCGAGAACGGACGCCAGAGTCCTGTCTACGGCGGTAGCAAAAGAAATTTACAGAAATATCAATGGATTAAAAGGCGTATCATGGGCAGAAGGGTTTGTAAAAGAAATCCTGGATACAGGCAGTTATCAGAAAATTGCGGCCACCCGTTATGTCAATGATAAACAGATTACCGATCATTATGCGATTATTCCGACCGGGCAGGGACTGGGAGCGCTGCGCTCGCTTTCGGAGCGTTCCATTGGTATTTATGATACGATTGTCAGGAGATTTCTGGGCATCTTTTATCCGGCGGCTGTTTATCAGAAAATTCAGTTGGTGACAGAGATGTCAAAGGAGTCCTTCTTTTCCGGCTTTAAGGTACTGGTTTCCGAGGGTTATCTGAAGGTGGCCGGCGTACCGAAGGAGAATAAGAAGAAAGACGGAGAGGAAGAAGT
This sequence comes from uncultured Lachnospiraceae bacterium, assembly GCA_905200565.1. The sequence goes on along the minus strand of CAJKKX010000074.1, from coordinate 5,172 downwards.
GAAGGCAGATCAGGGCTTTGTGGAAGCTTTAAAGAATCTGAAAAAGGGAATGGAGCTTCCGGTAGAATCGCTTCAGATCAAAGAAAGTGAGACGTCTCCGCCGAAACGCTACAATTCCGGGTCGATGATTCTGGCGATGGAAAATGCCGGTCAGCTCATCGAGGACGAAGAACTGCGGGCACAGATTAAGGGGAGCGGAATCGGCACAAGCGCTACGCGGGCGGAAATCTTAAAAAAACTTGTGGCGAACAAATATATTTCTCTGAATAAGAAAACGCAGATTCTCACCCCCACGCTTCTGGGAGAAATGGTCTACGAGGTCGTAAACGCTTCTATCAAATCCCTGCTGAATCCGGAATTGACTGCAAGCTGGGAAAAGGGCCTTACTTATGTGGCAGAGGGGCAGATCACGCCGGAGGAATATATGGAAAAACTGACAAATTTTATTCAGGGGCGGACGGCGAACGTCCTGCACAACAATCACAGTTACGTTCTGCGCAACAATTTTCATGTTGCCGAGGGCTTTTATAAGAAAGGAGTAAAAAAATAATGGAAACCTGTAAGATTAAAAATCTGTATAACCTGAACGAGACGGCTGCAAAGGAGCTGTTTGAAGGAGCGGAATATCCGTGGGAGGTGCTGCCAAAGATCGGTGATTTCATCAGGAAACTTGGTGAAACGCTGCGTGAAGAGGAGTATGAAAAGCGAGGGGAGGACGTATGGGTGGCAAAGTCTGCGAAAGTGGCCCCGACGGCATATATCCACGGCCCTGCAATTATTGGAAAAGAGGCGGAGGTACGCCACTGTGCGTTTATCCGTGGAAATGCACTGGTGGGAGAAGGAGCCGTTGTGGGAAATTCCACAGAGCTGAAAAATGTGATTCTCTTTAATAAAGTGCAGGTTCCTCATTATAATTACGTGGGGGATTCGATTCTCGGCTATAAAGCGCATATGGGCGCAGGCTCCATTACTTCCAATGTGAAGTCCGATAAGAAGCTGGTGGTTGTAAAGGATGGAAAAGAGCGGATGGAAACGGGATTAAAAAAATTCGGAGCCATGATTGGGGATGAAGTAGAAGTCGGATGCGGTTCTGTGCTGAATCCGGGAACCGTCGTGGGGCCGCGCAGTAATATTTATCCGCTGTCTTCTGTCAGAGAGGTAATGCCGGCAAACAGCATTTATAAAAAGCGTGGGGAAGTAGCGGAGAAAATATAAGAGATAAAAAAGGAATTTTTAAGAGAGTTCAGGGATTCTTTTGGGAAAAGTATGATAAGATAAGTCTGTATTGACAAAAACCGCACGAATCATGAAAAACAGGAGAGAAAAGATGAATACACGGGAAAGTGCAAACAGACGGGCGAGAAGAAGAAGGCAGAGGGCAAAGGCATGGCTGGTGCTTTTCCTTCTGCTGGTGATTTTGATTTTTCTGGGAATTCTGCTTGGAAGAAATTTAAAGAGCCATCCGAAAAAAGGGAATCAGAAACGACAGGCAGTAACGGAACAGGAAATGCAGACGGAGGAAAAGGAAAACGGCGGGGAAGAGAAGGAAACGCCTACGGAACTGGCAACGGAATCTCCCGTATCTTTCAATCTTGCAAAAGAGGATTTATACAGCGCAAACGCGATTCTGGTTCGTGCAAAAACAGGAGAGGTGCTCCTGGATAAAGGAAGCACAGAGCAGATCTATCCTGCTTCTATGACGAAGATCATGACGGCGATAGTCATTCTGGAAAAAATTCCGGATTTACAGGTATCTGTAAGACTTTCAGAGGAGATGTTTGATGAGCTGTACCGTCAGGAGGCGTCTATGGCGGGATTTTTGCCGGGAGAAACCGTAACGGCACGGGATTTGCTCTATGGCGTGCTGCTTCCTTCCGGAGCAGAGTGCTGCACGGGATTGGCGGATTATGTGGCCGGTTCGGAGGAGGCGTTTGCGGAGCTGATGAACCAGAAAGCGGCCGAGCTTGGCATGACAGGGACACATTTTGTCAATGCCAGCGGACTGCATGATCCGGATCATTATACAACGGCTGCGGATATAGAGAAGCTTCTGGAATATGCGCTGCAAAATGATACCTTTCGCGAGATCGCATCCAGCGCATATCACAGCACGGAGACGACAGATCTTCATCCGGACGGCATTACTTTTTACAGCACCCTGTTTGGCAGCATGACGGAGGAGATTCGGGACAGCGGACTTATTCAGGGGGGAAAGACAGGTTACACGGAGGAGGCGGGACTTTGTCTTGCCAGTTTTGCAGAAATAAATGGAGAAACATTTTTGCTTGTTACCGCAGGAGCGCAGGGAAATCACGAAACCGAGCAGTTTCATATTCTGGATGCGTATGCGGTGTATCGGAATCTTGTATTTTAAGAGAAGTAAGAGGAGTGCGGACAGAAAAACCGCGCTCTTTTTAGTTTGCGCGATATAAAAATAATATATTGCATATTTATGAGGTGTGTGATATAGTAAAAACAAAAACAGATCAGGAAAATCAGGACATTTTGCTTCCGCCGGGGAAAAAGAAAGAAGTTGACAATCCGGTTAAAATGTAATATGATAAAAAAGAGACAAACGAACATTAGTTCGCAAAAGGAAAAGGAGATTGGATGTATGGTTCAGGAAGAAAAGTTAAAGGCGCTGGACGCCGCCATTAGTAAGATAGAAAAAGATTTTGGCAAGGGAGCTGTCATGAAACTGGGAGATTCCGGCAAAAATATGAACGTGGAAACGATTCCTACAGGCTGCCTGAGCCTGGACGTTGCTCTGGGACTTGGGGGAATCCCAAAAGGAAGGATCGTGGAAGTTTACGGGCCGGAGTCCAGCGGTAAAACGACAGTGGCGCTGCATATGGTGGCAGAGGTTCAGAAAAGGGGAGGAATCGCCGGATTTATTGATGCGGAGCACGCATTGGACCCGGTATATGCGAAAAATATTGGTGTAGACATTGACAACCTGTATATTTCCCAGCCGGATAACGGCGAGCAGGCGCTGGAGATCACAGAGACGATGGTGCGTTCCGGCGCAGTAGATATTATCATCGTGGATTCCGTAGCAGCGCTTGTGCCGAAAGCGGAGATTGACGGAGATATGGGTGATTCACACGTAGGACTTCAGGCCCGCCTGATGTCTCAGGCGCTCAGGAAACTGACGGGAGTTACCAGCAAGTATAATTGCACGATTATTTTTATCAATCAGCTTCGTGAGAAGGTGGGTGTCATGTTTGGAAGCCCTGAGACGACGACAGGAGGACGCGCGTTAAAGTTTTATTCTTCCATCCGTCTGGATGTCCGGCGGATTGAGTCCCTGAAACAGGGAGGAGAGGTGATTGGAAACAGAACAAGGATCAAGGTCGTAAAGAATAAGATTGCACCGCCTTTTAAGGAAGCGGAATTTGATATCATGTTTGGAAAGGGAATCTCCAGAGAGGGCGATCTTCTGGATCTGGCGGCGAATAATGGGGTGATTGTAAAAAGCGGCGCATGGTATGCCTATAATAATGTCAAGATTGGACAGGGACGTGAAAATTCCAAAAATTACCTGAGAGAGAATCCGGATATTATGGCGGAAGTAGAGCGAAAAGTACGTGAGAATCTTGGACTGGACGGAAAGAAAAAGGAAGAGCAGCCGGAGGGAGAAGCAGGGGAAACGGCCCGTACGGCTGATGGAGAATCATCGTGACAGTCACAAAGATAGAACCTTTGGGAAAAGAAAGAAGCAGGATTTATATTGATGAGCGGCTTGCCTTTCTATTATACAGAGGCGAGCTTTCCCGTTATGGAGTGAAAGAAGGAAGGGAACTGCCGGAGGAGACTTACCGGGAGATTATGGACACAGTGCTCGCAAAGAGGGCGAAGCTTCGCTGTATGAATCTTTTGAAGGTCATGGACAGAACCGAGTTTCAGCTTCGGCAGAAACTGGATCAGGGAGATTATCCGGAAGAGATTATCGATCTTGCGCTTTCTTATGTAAAGAGTTATGGATATGTAAATGACGAGGCTTACGCCAGTCGTTATATTGACAGCAGGCAGGCGTCCAAAAGCAGGCGTCAGATTACCTGTGAACTGATGCAGAAAGGAATTTCCAAAGGAGTGATTCTGGCGGCATATGAAGAGAAAGAGCCAGTGGATGAAGGAGCGCTGATCCGACGCTGGCTGGAGAAAAAGCACATGGATACGCAGACAGCCTCGCCGAAAGAAAAACAGAAGATGTACAGATTCCTGATGGGGAAAGGATTTTCCTCACAGGAGATCGGGAAAGCACTTCGGGGAGGTAAATGTTAAAATTTAAAGCAAATGAAGGAATAAAAATCCTTTGTTTGCTTTATTTTTTTTGCATTAAAAGAGAAATCGCAGAAAAAAATGAAGCCAAAACTGTACAAATTTTGTGCCGGATTTCGGCACCAGGGGAAAAGGATGGGGTGACAAGATGGACGACAGGATGCTGATATGTAATAAGACAAAACTGTTTAAACTTGCAGATATGGTGTTGCAGGAGCATCTGCCGGAAAAGTATGAACTGTTCAAACATATCAAAATGAAAGATATGGAATACAGGCAGTCCAGAAAATATGGCGGATGGTATGAATTGCAGTTCAGGCTGGGAGAAGACCTTGCAACCTGTGATCTGAGGATTTTTTGCAAAGAGCCATGCTTCCGTGTCCGGTATGGGCCAGAGTTTATGGGAGGCGGTTATAAATATGACAAGATCTTTGTACTGGCACAAAAGCAGCTTGAGGGGCTGGGAATGGTAAAAAAGGAAATAGAAGCGGCCAGCTAAAAACGTGCCGGATTCCGGCACCAGGGGATAAGAAAGGATAAGGAATATGAGAAAAGGAACCATTTTTGCAGTATGGAATTTAAAAGGCGGAGTCGGAAAGACCACGACAACCATTAACCTGGCGTATGACTGGGCAGAGCTTGGGGGAAGGGTTCTGGTCATCGACCTGGACCCGCAGGTGAACACCACGCCGATTTTTACGAAAGCGAACGAACTCGGATGCACAGTCCTGGACATCCTGGAAACATCGGAAAGGGCGGGGAGGGCAGCCTGCCGTACAAAATATAAGAACATTGACATTATCAAAGGGAGCGCTTCCCTGTGGGAAGGCTACCAGTGTTAAGCGGCATTTTCTTATTACCAGTGGCGACGCAGTCGCATCAAATTAAAAT
>CAJKKX010000073.1 GCA_905200565.1 uncultured Lachnospiraceae bacterium | reverse complement strand
CTTCAGGTGCCTGTGGTAGCAATACCGTGTGGGTTCAAGTCCCATCTTCCGCATTCTTTTTTTGCCTGTTTTTTCAGAAAACCATTGACAGGCCAACAGAAGTATGATAGGGTAAATAAGGTTAAAAGCAAAGAAGAGTATCCGCTCTCACCGTAGCGCAAGCAGGCGACTATCGGTTAATATGAACCATAGAACTTCTATGACAGTATTAAGAGTGGGTAGTCCGTCTATCCACTCTTTTTGAGTGAGGAAAGAGATTTTAGTGTTTGATGGAGGTGCACAACTATTAGCGAATTAATGATTAACGAGCAGATCAGAGACAGGGAAATCCGCCTGATTGGAGAAAATGGCGAGCAGTTAGGTATTATGTCCGCACGGGAAGCAATGAAAATTGCGTTAGAAGCGGAACTGGATCTGGTAAAGATCGCTCCCACAGCAAAACCGCCGGTTTGTAAGATTATCGATTACGGAAAATATCGTTACGAGATGGCGCGGAAAGAAAAAGAAGCAAAGAAGAAACAGAAAATCATTGAAATAAAGGAAGTGCGTCTTTCACCGAACATTGACAGCAATGATTTAAACACAAAAATCAGCGCTGCCAGAAAGTTCATCCAGAAAGGAAACAAGGTGAAGGTGACATTACGTTTCCGTGGCCGTGAAATGGCCCACATGAATGCCAGCCGTCATATCCTGGATGACTTTGCCAAAGAGCTGGGCGACATCGCAGTTGTCGATAAGGCAGCCAAGGTAGAAGGCAGAAGCATTACGATGTTTTTAACGGAGAAGCGTTCATAAAAACGGTTCGTGTTAAAAGATTGCGCGCACAGGCGCCGCAAATAGAAAAAACACAATTAAGGAGGAACATATACAATGCCAAAAATGAAAACAAACAGAGCTGCTGCAAAGCGTTTTAAAAAGACAGGTACCGGTGAGTTAAAGAGAAATAAAGCTTATAAAAGCCATATCTTAACAAAGAAATCTGCCAAAAGAAAGAGAAACCTGAGAAAAGCAACCCTTACAGATGCTACAAATGTAAAGAACATGAAGAAGATTTTACCTTATTTATAAGATCAGGCGAAGGAGGATTTAAGAAATGGCAAGAATTAAAGGTGGAATGAACGCTAAGAAGAAACATAATAGAACATTAAAACTGGCAAAGGGATACAGAGGAGCACGTTCCAAACAGTACAGAGTAGCAAAACAGTCTGTAATGAGAGCGCTCGCAAGCTCTTATGCCGGAAGGAAGCAGAAAAAGCGTCAGTTCAGACAGCTCTGGATCGCACGTATCAATGCTGCCGCACGTATCAACGGCTTATCCTACAGCAAATTCATGTATGGTCTGAAGCTGGCAGGCGTTGAGATGAACCGTAAAGTTCTGGCTGATATGGCTGTAAACGATGCCGCCGGATTTGCAACACTGGCTGAACTGGCTAAGAGCAAACTCGCTTAATACGCAAATTTCAAAAAATCCCCCAGGTTCTTAGGAACCTGGGGATTTTTTTACCTATTTCTGAAAAGTACTGCACTCTGTCTGCTCGCATTTACATGCGGAAACACCGGAAATGTCGATCTTACCAGCCTCACATACACGATCTTCATTGTATTTGCACTCACAGGCTTCACACACTACTTTGATCTTCTGGGACGGTGAGCCCATACTGCTCTTCGCTCCCATGCTGGTGCGCTCCTCAAAACTGGTACAGCAGGTTTCTCCGGAAGTTTTCGCTTCCTCCCCGCCTATCTTGATATCTCCTCTGCTGCAATACATCCCATTGTTGTACACACAGCTCTGTGCGGAACAAACTAATAATGGCATATCCCATACCTCCTTTTATTTAGTCAGTATAGTGTCTGCCATTATCAGAAAATTATTCAGAAAGCGAATCCTGTTTCCGCTCCAGAAAATCAGGAGCCATTCCCGGTTTAAAATAAAAGCCTCCGCTAAGCGTCGTATCATTTTTTAATATGATCTGAATGCTTATATCCTCTGCTTCATTGATCAGGCGGTAAAGCGGCGTATAGCTGATACGGTCCAATACTTCCCTTATCTCCTCTTCACTGGTCACGCTGGTAATCAATCCGTCGTACACATCGTCCCTAAAATCTGTGATTTCAATGCTCTGAATATCCTCAGTCTTAAGACGATATGTAAGATCAAGGTCGATTCCCGCCGTATCTTTCAGGAAAGCTATCGTTTTCGTAACCCTGTCACAGATCGGATAGCCGCTCTCCGTATAGCTCATGGTGGACACTCCGTACGTTCCCACTTCCTCCTGGCTGATCACCTCAAAAGTGATCTCCCCAATCGTATGATCCAGGAGTTCTTCATAAGTAATGGTCTTTAACTCCTCCCGGTAAATGTCCAGAAGCTCCTGCATCTTCTCTCCTCTTAAAGCCGCCGCGCCTTCCCCGCACATGCCGTAGACATTGACATTCTCTCCCAGCCTTCTGCTCTGATCGAAGATCGGATAAAACTTCTCCAAAAACTCCGGCTGCCTAAACAACGCTTTATAAGCGTTTTCCAGGTCCTCTTTTGAAACATCGTAGTTTCGCTCTTCTCTTTTGCCATTTTTCAACCGGTAGGCAATGCTGATATTGCAGACGTCTCCTTCTGCTTTTTCCCTCGCTCCCTTCCTGGCCAGCGTATAAATTTCGTCAAAATCATCAATCAGCATAGCATTCAACGCTTCCTCAGGCCCATAAGTAAGATTTCCATTTTTTGACATTCTATAACAAAAGTCTCCATTCATTTCCCCCTGATACACCGCCATCTGCGCCACATCCTCCTTCGCCGGAAGCCAGGTATCGTAGCCGGTAATATCATAGTAGAAGAAGAGCGCGACGCCCATCGTAAGCGCTCCGGCTATCACAAAATGACTCTTATGTTTAAAAATTTCCTTCATATTCAAGTGGAAAATAAATTCTATTACCGCCGGGAGAATCATAACGGAACCGATGATTCCAAGGAAGAACCAGCGTATACTGTTCCCTACGGCTGCCATGACAGCAATTCCTGCCGCCAGCGATAGCGGTACTACCAGAAGAACTTTTATTGCGCCTTCCACTCTTGAGAACGCCATGGATTTTTCCGCCGCCTCGGTCTTTCGTATCTGATAAAGCCAGATGGAAAGCCCCGTCATGACCAGAATCCAGAGAATCGTCACCCCAACACCGATCACGATCCATTTGCTGCTGTGCCCATTCTGCGCAAGAACATTTTCCGCATAAATCCCGGAAAAGATGGGGGAAAAGAGCGCGCTGCAATCCTCGACTTTGCTCGCATGAAGAAACGTTTCAAAAAACACCTGCTTCAGTCCCAGATTCACAGCCAGAACGCCCGGAATATAAGCCGCGAACACACAGATTCCAAGTAAAGCCGTCAGAATCTTTCCCGTCATGACCGTCGCCAGAATTGCCGTCCCATAGGCCGCCAGATATTGCAGAATCCGAAAGCACAGCATTTTCGCAGCGGTTAAAACAATCTCTCCTGTCAACATTCCATGTACTGCGCCCACAAGCAGACACAGCAGAATGCTTACGATATAGGGAATCAGAAAAATCAGAATCCCCGACACGTACTGGACAAAAAAGAATTTCAGTCTTGTAATGGGCAGGCTGTGATAAAAGTCCAGCTTCGTTCTGGAATGCAGGTAATAATAGCCGCTGACTCCTGTAACAATCGCGATTCCGATTACCAGAATTCCAAAGATCACGTTCCCTATACACAGATAATCATGATAACTCCGCGCCACAGCGGCAATCTCAAGATACCCTCTCTCCACATCTCCCATCATACTGTCCACATGCATTAGCAGAAAAACCGGATAGCAGAAAAGGCAGATGAGTGAAATCAATGCGACAAGCCAGCTTCTCCGCTTGAAATCTTCTTTCATCAATTTAAAAAACGAGATTTTTGACGTCATACCCTGCTACCTCCGTTTCACTGATAAAAATTTCCTCCAGCGTCAATGGAATTACCTCTGAGAAAATCGGCTTTTTATCTTCAATACTCATCAAAATCTCCTGACGGGTTCCCCGTGCCACCACCGTAAGCAAAGACCCCCTCTTGTCATGCTGCAAAACATGAAGCTCCGTCAGAAGTTCCTCCTCCTTTGCAGGGTCTGGAATCACGCACTGTACTTTATGGATATGAAATTTCATATCTTCCAGATCCTTCGACAGAAGGATTCCTCCCTGATGGAGCAGCCCTACGTGGTCACAGATATCCTTCAGCTCCCGCAGGCTGTGCGATGCGATGACCGGAGTAAACTGCCGGTTCATAAGCTCCATGGCAAAAATGCTTTTTACCGCCTGACGCATGACCGGGTCCAGTCCGTCAAAAGTCTCGTCACAAAGCAGATACTTCGTTCCGGTACAAATGCCGAGAAGAACGGATACCTGCTTTTTCATTCCTTTTGAAAAACTGTTAATCTTCCGCTTCTTGCTTAGCCCAAACTTCTCCACCAGATCGGTAAAACGCTCCCTGCTAAAATTGGGATATACAATCGCATAATAATTTTCCATCGTCTGAATCGTGGCATTCGGAAAAAAATACGCCGTATCCGAAAGAAAGCATATTTTGGCCTTCGCACCGGGATTTTCATAGACATTCTCCCCATCTACCAGCGCCATCCCCGAATCAGCTTTTAACACGCCGCTCAGGATACGAAGCAGCGTACTTTTCCCCGCTCCATTCGTTCCCACCAGTCCAAAGATACTTCCTTCCTGTATCGTAGCAATAATATTATCCAGGGCTTTGAGTTCGCCAAAAGACTTGTTTACGCCATTAATTTCTATCATAGCTGCCCTCCTTATAATATTCTTCCGCCTTTTGTAAAAAAATTTCTCTCTTTACATCCAGTTCTTTTCCTTTTCCAATCAGTTTTCTTAAATTCAGGAAAAATGCTTCCTGCTTTTTTACCTTGAGCTCACTGTTTCCGGAAACAAAGTTTCCCCGCCCTTTTACCGGATAAATATAACCCTCCTGCTCCAGCACCGAATATGCTTTCTGAATCGTATTGGGATTGATTGACAAATCTACGGCGAGTGAACGGACGGATGGCATCTGGCTGTCGGGTTTCATAGCCCCGGTGATGATTAATGTCTGGAAACGCTCTACAATCTGCTCATAGATTGGCCTCCTGTTTTGATAATCAATCACTATCATAATTCCTCCTGCCTGTTTCGTGTATTTGGTGTACTATTTCCCCTGGTACACTTAAGTTATAGCACAGCCACAGAACGGATACAAGGCGGTTAAGAAGATATTAAGGATATTAAGAAATTTCCGCATCATAACATGCCCGTTCGCCTCCCACGAATTTCAGTCTCGTCCTGGCGCATACCACACGCGCCTGCCCGATGGTATTCTGACGGATACGCACCGGAACCGCCACCTTTTTTAAGTGCATCCCGATCAGGGTATCCCCGATATCCATCCCTGCATGCGCCTGTATCTCTTCTACCGCCACCGGATGTTCGAACCCCTGATACGCTGCCGTGGCAAAAGACCCTCCGGCTTTTGGCTGCGGCACTACGTTGACGCACTCCAGGCCGTAAGCCCGCGCCGCCTCCCGCTCAAGAATCAGGCTTCGATTCAGATGTTCACAGCACTGTGCCGCCAGATAAACACCCTGTTTCTTTGTGATCTCATAAATCCCTTCAAAGACTGCCTTTCCGATTTCCGCACTGGAATACGAGCCAATCTTATGCGCTGCGATCTCGCTGCTGGAACATCCTGCCACCAAAATCTCTCCCGGATTTAATTTTGCCGCCTTTAACAGCTCCTGTGCGGCCCGTGCCGCTTCTTCCTTATATTTTTCCAACATTCCCATGATCTCCTGTCTTTGTCATATTCTCTGATGTACATTCCTAACCAAAGTTTCCCATAAGCTTTTCCTTTACGATGGCGAACGCCTCGCGCACCATGAAGTGCGGCTGATACATCGCTTCTGAAGGCCCCGCGATCCCGCACACTTTCGCATCCCCCTGATGACCGGCCAGCTTTAAGGCCCGGTAAATATGGAAATTCTGCGAAATAATCCCGATCTTTGCATCTTTCCCAATCAACTTTGCACTGAACTCCAGATTTTCCACCGTACTGGTGGATCTGTCCTCCAGAATCAAACGTTCCGGCTCGATTCCCGCTTCCACCAGTCCATCATACATTGCCTGTGCCTCCGAAATATTTTCCCCGTTTCCCTTTCCACCGGACAGAACAGCGAGGGTTTCCGGATTTTCCTTTAAATATTCTTCCGCTTTCTCCATTCTTCTTCGCAGCGCCTTACTCGGCACGTCTCCCCGCACCTGAGCGCCCAGAACGATCACATAGTCCAGCCCTTCCTCCCCCTGGGCGTTCATTTTGGAAATAATCAGCCCTTCCAGCACAAGAAACAGAAGCACGCCTGCTGCCAGGAGCGCACCTCCCGCCATCTTTACCGCCCCCGGCAAATGAAGACCGCGGGATCTGGCAAATCTGTTCCATATCCCTCCTCCTGTCAGCAGAACGCCGAACATCAGCCATAAGAAGGAAAAATCCATCCCTACCGCAAACAAAATACCGTAATATGCCAGGCATAGAATCCCCAGACACACAAACAACAGCTCCATACCGCGCGCCTCCTTTTAACAGCAAAGGGGACAGTGCCTTCTCTCACACCATCCCCTCTTTCTCTTTTATGCGTTTTTCCCGCAGCAATACTTATATTTCTTTCCGCTTCCACATGGACATGGCTCATTTCTTCCGATCTTCCTGCCCTTTACAACGGTATTGGCTTTTTTCGCCTCCTTGTACAGCGCTTTTTTCTTCTCTGCATCAAAAATCTCGTCCCACATCGGCAGCTCATACAGCCAGTCCGCCTTTGCGTCTACCATGTTCTTATACAGCTTTTCCTTATCAAACGCCAGGCTTACTTCGGTATCCTCGCTCAGATCCTCAATCGGATTCGGAACCTTCAGGCTCTCGTCAATGCCGTCCAGAAATCCTACCATTGTCATAAGCGCCACGTTATATTTTTCTGCCAGCTCCTTTACGGTTCCCTTCACGATCTCATCCGGATTCGTAAGAAGCTGCTCGTAAATTCCCTTTTCAATCATAAAATACTCTGACCAGAATTTCTGCAAAAGTTTTTTATCTGTGTTTTGAGAATATGCCTTTTCTCTCCATTCCTGTAATAATCCCATTCTTTTACCATCCTTTGTTTCATAATTATGCACCGAAAGCTCGGCTTCCGACGTCTCTTTTTCGTCACAGAGTCTATTATATACTATTTATGTAAATAAGGCAAAATTTTTTTCATTTCTGTATAAAATATTTCATACCGGTTATACTTTAGTTACTACCAAAGATAAAATGATAGTATACTTATCCTCCCCCTTAACCTCCTGTGGTTGTCGCAAAGGCGCGAAGCTGCGGGAGGTTTTTCTTTCCTTCCATCCCTTTACAGAACATGATAAAAAAGCACAATATCCTCATATGTGCCATCCTTCATCAGAAAGCCGCCCGGAACGGTGCCAAGCTTCACAAAACCAAGCTTCTGATACAAAGCGACCGCTCTCTCATTGGTGCGCACCACTGCGTTAAACTGTAAAATGCGAAATCCAAACTCCGCTCCCATCTTCATACAGTGCCTTACCAGAGCTTCTCCAATCCGCATCCCCCTCGCCGTACGTCTGACCGCATAGCTTGCATTTGACAGATGCCCGCAGCGCCCCACATTATTCGGATGCAGAATGTAAAGTCCTAAAATTTCCCCATCCTTTTCGGCCACGCCGGTAAAGCTCTGGCTTTCGAAAAATGCAGCCGCCTCCTGAACAGACAGTGGCTCCATCTGTGGAAAAGCCACTCCTTCTTCCACCACTTCATTCCAGATTTCCGTCATCGCCGGAAGATCCTGTATTTCAAATTTTCGTATCGTTATTTCCATTGTTCTACCTCTAATACATCTCCCGGAACTTTCTCTCGGATATTTTTACCGCTATATCCTCCGACTCGATAAATTCGATCTGTATGCCCTTCTCCTCATACAGTCTCTGAATCATCTGCTCGATCGTATACCGGTTTCCCTGTACCTCCATCTCTACCCGCCCGTCGGGCAGGTTCATGACCCATCCAGTCAGACCCAGCGTACGTGCGATCCAGGTCGCCCGGTATCGAAAACCAACACCCTGCACCCGCCCGGAAAAATACATCTTCTTTCTTACCATACATCCATACTTCCCGAACGGAAGCCCTCCATATCCAACGTAATATAATGAAATCCCAGCTCTCTGAGGATTTTCACGATCGTCTCCCTCTCTGAAATGGCTGCCGCCAGTTTTTCCGTCGCTACCTCTATGCGCACGATCTCCCCATGCAGGCGCAGGCGAACCACAGCAAAGCCCAGGCTGCGCAGACGCCTCTCCCCCTCCTCCAGTCTTTCCAGCATTTCAAAATCCAGCCGCGTCCCATACGGAAGCCTGGTCGCCATACAAGGCGCGGACGGCCGCAAAGCTACGGAAATTCCAAGCTCCTGTGCCATGCGCCGCACTTCTTCTTTCGTAATCCCAAGCTCCGCCAGCGGACTTCGCGCCCCCAGCTCCTTCACCGCCCGCAGACCGGGACGGTAGACCCCCAGATCATCGGCATTCGAACCTTCCAGAAGAACCGTAACGCCATGTGCCGCCGCCCAGTCTTTCAAAGACTGAAACAGAAAAGCTTTACACCAGTAACAGCGTTGCCTGGAATTTTCCAGAATCTTTTCATTTCTGCTTTCATCTATCCGCAGTACCTGCCAGTTGGCGCCGCATTCTTTCGCCACCGACTCCGCGGTCTCCAAATCTTCCTGTGGCTGGAGCCTGGTAGAGATCGTCACCGCATAAACTTTCGTCCCATTCTTTTTTGCCGCCGCCACAGCCGCTCTTAAAAGCAGGCTGCTAT
>CAJKKX010000072.1 GCA_905200565.1 uncultured Lachnospiraceae bacterium | reverse complement strand
GGGGAGGATGAAGCGCATCTGACGCAGGCGATGGAATAAATTCGCAGATATCTCATCCGCATCCGGGGAAACCGCGAAGTCCAGATCATCGGCCCGGCAAGTGAGGCAGTGTCGAAAATCAATGACCTGTACCGCATGGCCGTGTATGTACGCGCGCCGCAGGAAGAGGTGCTGGCAGAACTGCGGGAAAAACTGGAGCGGTATATCGAGATTAACAAAGGCTTCCGTACCGTTTATTTACAGTTTGACTTCAGCAGAAAGTATTAGTTTTTTCATACTATTTACACATAGATTATTTATAATAGAAGAGCAAAAGAAAGGAAAAGAATTATGGCAATCAGAGAAATCAGAGTCGTAGGCGACCGCGTATTAACGAAAAAATGCAGACCGGTGGAGAAGATGACACCAAGAATCAGCGAGCTGATCGACGACATGTTTGACACCATGTATGAGGCAAACGGTGTCGGCCTTGCCGCACCGCAGGTCGGCATCTTAAAGAGAATCGTAGTCATGGATGTGGATGGAACCCCACATCTTCTGATCAATCCGGAAATCCTGGAGACTTCCGGAAGCCAGACAGGAGCAGAAGGCTGCTTAAGCCTTCCGGGAAAAATGGGAGAGGTGACAAGGCCGTCTTATGTCAGGTGCGAAGCATTGGATGAGAATATGGAGCCGTTCGTGCTGGAAGGAGAAGGACTTCTGGCCAGATGTATCTGCCATGAGTGCGAGCATCTGGATGGTATTATGTATGTAGAACATGTGGAAGGGGAGCTGATGGATGTTCCGGCTCCCGACGAAGAGGAGTGATCGGATGAATGTAATTTTTATGGGGACGCCGGATTTTGCGGTAGGTACGCTGAAAAGTCTGATCAATTCGGCTCACCAGGTGAAGGCGGTGGTGACGCAGCCGGATAAGCCAAAGGGAAGAGGAAAGGCGATGCAGGCCACGCCGGTAAAGGAAGTGGCGAAAGAAGCGGGGATTCCAGTGCTCCAGCCAAAGAGGGTAAGGGAACGGGAAGTCATTGAGAAATTGGAGAAGATCGAGGCAGATGTCATCGTGGTCGTGGCCTTTGGACAGATCATCCCAAAAGAGATTCTTACGATGAAGCGTTATGGATGTATCAATGTCCATGCCTCCCTTCTGCCGAAATACCGGGGAGCAGCGCCGATTCAGTGGGCGGTCATTGACGGCGAGAAAGAATCGGGTGTTACCACCATGCAGATGGATGAAGGATTGGACACGGGGGACATGCTTTTAAAAGAGGCCGTCCGTCTGGAAAAGGAAGAGACAGGGGGCAGCCTGTTTGAAAAACTGAGCCATACCGGGGCGGAGCTGCTTTTGAAAACTCTTGCAGGGCTGGAAGCGGGAACGATTGTACCGCAAAAGCAGGGGGATTCTCCGACGGCTTATGCGAAGATGCTGAAAAAGGATATGGGGCGGATCGACTGGGAGAAAGCGCGGCAGAGATCGAACGTCTGGTGCGGGGGTTAAATCCGTGGCCGAGCGCTTACACATATCTGGATGGAAAAACCTTAAAAATCTGGAAGGCGGATGTGATACCGGAGAATAAGGGAGTACAGCCGGGAATGGCGCTGGCTGCCGCAAAAGATGGCCTGCATATCCAGACGGGCGACGGAGTTCTTGTAATCAGGGAGCTACAGCTTGAGGGGAAAAAACGCATGGAAGCGGCTGCTTTTCTCAGAGGCTATCCGATTGAGGAGGGAAAAAAATTATGTTGTTAAGTTATGGTTTTTATGGAAGGTACGGCTATGGAATGGGAATGTTCTATGATCCGACTCTGATATTAGTCCTGCTTGGCGTGATATTGTCCCTGCTGGCCTCTGCGGGAGTAAAGAGTACCTTCGCAAAGTATTCAAAAGTGCGCAGCATGTCGGGAATGACAGGGGCACAGGCGGCAGAACGCATTCTTCACCGTGCAGGCATTTATGATGTACAGATCACGCACGTGGCAGGTAATCTGACAGACCATTACGATCCCCGGAATAAGACGCTGCGGCTGTCAGATGCTACCTATGCTTCCGCTTCGGTGGCGGCAGTAGGAGTGGCGGCTCATGAGTGCGGACATGCGATTCAGCATCAGAAGAAATACAAACCCCTGATGCTCCGCAGTACGCTGGTGCCGGCGGCAAATCTGGGCTCCACTCTGGCATGGCCGGTTTTTCTGGTGGGATTGGTCGCATCTTTTCCGGCTCTGACGACAGCGGGAATTCTGCTGTTTGGGCTGGCGGTTCTGTTCCAGCTCGTGACACTTCCGGTGGAGCTGAATGCCTCTTCACGGGCAGTGAAGCTTCTGGAAAGTACGGGAATTCTGGGAAGAGAAGAAAATTCAGGGGTAAAGAAAGTATTAACGGCCGCCGCTTTTACTTATGTGGCAAGCCTGGCGGCTTCTATTTTACAGCTTTTAAGGCTGATCTTACTGGCAGGAGGAAGACGAAACAATGACTGAAATGATAAATTTACGGGAGATCGTATTATCTACTTTAATTGAAATTTTGGAAGAAGAGAAGTATAGCCATGTGGTGCTCCGGGAGGTTCTGGAGAAATATCAATATCTGGAGAAAAGGGAACGTTCTTTTATTTCCAGAACTGTGCATGGAACGCTGGAAAACCTGATTCAGATTGATTATATTATCGAAAGATTTTCTACCATCAGCGTAGCGGATATGAAGCCGGTTATCCGGACGATTCTGAGGATGTCCGTGTGTCAGATGAAATACATGGACAGCATACCGAACTCTGCTGCCTGCAATGAAGGCGTGAAGCTGACGCAGAGAAGAGGATTTTATAACCTGAAAGGCTTTGTAAACGGCGTGCTCCGAAGCGTGTCGAAGAACCTGAAAATGGTAACATATCCGGAGGCCGGGGAGCATCCGCTGGAATATCTTTCCATCACCTATTCCATGCCGGAGTGGATTTTAAAGGAATGGCTGGAGGTCTATGACTTTGAGACAGTAGAAAAAATCTGTAAAGATACACATGAAGCGAAAATGACATCCATCCGCTGCAATCTGGATAAGGTTTCCAAAGAAGAGATTATAAAAAGCCTGAAAAAGCAAAGGATTACGGTAAAAGAAGTTCCGTATCTGGACTATGCGCTGGAAATCGGGGACTACAATTATATAAAAGCGGTAGACGCTTTTAAGAATGGCTGGTTTCAGGTACAGGACGTCAGTTCCATGCTGGTAGCGGAAATCGCCGCTCCGAAATGGGGAGATTACTGTATTGATGTATGTGCCGCGCCGGGAGGAAAGAGCCTGCATCTGGCAGATATGCTGAAAGGAAGCGGCTATGTGGAGGCGCGCGATCTGACAGAGTATAAAGTGCAGCTTATGCAGGAAAATATTCAACGTATCGGTAATATTAATATGTCTGCAAAAGTGATGGATGCTACGGTGCCTGATCCGGACTCCGTGGAAAAGGCAGATATCGTAATCGCGGATGTTCCCTGCTCTGGTCTGGGCGTGATCGGGAAAAAGGCGGATATAAAATATAAAATGACGCCGACAAAGCAGGCGGAGATCGTAAAACTTCAGAGAAAAATCCTGGATACGGTACAGAGTTATGTAAAAAAAGGCGGCGTCCTGATCTACAGCACCTGTACGATCGCACCCGCGGAGAATCAGTATAATGTGAAATGGTTTCTGGAAAATTACCCGTTCCGTCTGGAGAGCATTGATCCATATATTTGCGACGAGTTAAAGGGAAAGACGACACAGGCAGGTTATTTACAGCTTCTGCCGGGCGTCAATGAGTCGGACGGCTTTTTCATTGCCCGGCTTAAGAGGATTGACTGATGGAAAAAACAGATATAAAATCTTTGAACTATGCAGAGCTTCGAAGATTTTTTGAGGAGATGGGGGAAAAGCCGTTTCGTGCAAAACAGGTATACCAGTGGATCCATGGAAGTCTGGCAGAGGGATTTGATGAGATGACAAATCTTTCGAAGGAGCTTCGGGAAAAACTGAAAGCGCTGTGTACTTATACCTGTGTGACGCCTGTGCAGGTTCTGACCTCCCAGATTGACGGGACGCAGAAATATCTTTTTCGTCTGGAGGATGGAAATGTGGTGGAGAGTGTGCTGATGCGGTATAAGCATGGAAATTCCGTCTGCATATCCACACAGGTAGGGTGCCGCATGGGATGCCGCTTCTGCGCTTCCACCATCGGAGGGCTGACCAGGCATCTGCGTGTTTCCGAGATGTTGGAGGAGGTCTACCGCATTCAGAAATTTTCCGGTGAACGGGTGTCGCATCTGGTGCTGATGGGGACCGGGGAACCGTTGGATAATTATGAAAATGTGCTGAAATTTATCCATATGCTCAGCGATGAACATGGCCTGAATATCAGCCAGAGAAATATTACGCTGTCCACCTGCGGTATCGTGCCCAGGATACGTGCGCTGGCAGAAGAGGAATTGCAAATTACCCTTGCGCTCTCTCTTCATGCGTCCAGCCAGGAAAAGAGAATGGAACTGATGCCGGTCGCATATAAATATGAGCTGGGGGAGGTGCTGGAAGCGTGCCGGTATTATTTCCAAAAAACAGGCCGCAGAATCACTTTTGAATACAGCCTGGTAGGAGGAGTCAATGACGGGGAAAGCGATGCGAAGGCTCTGGCAGGGCTGATCGGAGATATGAATTGTCATGTGAATCTCATCCCGGTGAACCCCATTCAGGAAAGGGATTATGTGCAGTCCGAAAAGAAAGTTATCGCAGATTTCAAAAATAAACTTGAAAAATACGGAATTAATGTTACTATAAGAAGAGAAATGGGCAGGGACATTAACGGTGCCTGCGGGCAGCTCAGAAAGAGATATGAAGAAAGAGAGGCAGAAAAATGAGGTCGTGCTGCGTTACAGATGTAGGGCAAAAGAGGATGATGAATCAGGATTTCGTCTATGCGTCTGAGGAGCCAGTGGGGAATCTTCCGAACCTGTTTGTCGTGGCGGATGGCATGGGAGGACATAATGCAGGCGATTTTGCTTCCAGATATACGGTGGAAGTTATTCTGAAAAGCGTCCGCGCCAGTAAGGAAAGAAATCCTATTAAGATTATACAGAAGGCGATTGAAAAAGCAAATGAGGAAGTCCTGAAAAAAGCGAATTCCAATGAGAATCTTGCCGGAATGGGAACTACCGTGGTGGCGGCGACGATTATTGACCATTACATATATGTGGCAAACGTTGGGGACAGTCGTCTTTACCTGATCCGGGATGGAATACAGCAGATTACAAAAGACCATTCTCTTGTGGAAGAAATGGTTCGGATTGGAGAGATTAACAGAGAGCAGGCCAGAAATCACCCGGATAAAAATATTATTACACGGGCTGTGGGAGTGAGCAAACGTGTGTCGATTGATTTCTTTGAGCAGGAGCTGGAGAAGGAGGACATTGTTCTGATGTGTTCGGATGGTCTTACCAATATGATTGAGGACAGAGAAATAGAAAAAATTATCAAAGAGGGCAGGGATGATTTGCCGGAGATTGCGCTTGGCCTGATCGGAAGAGCCAATCAGAACGGGGGCAAGGATAATATTGCGGTAGTTTTAATTGAACCGCTGGCATGTGAGGTGGAAGAATGTTAAAAGAAGGAATGTTTCTCCAGGAACGCTATGAGATCATCAGTAAAATAGGCTCTGGCGGGATGGCGGATGTATATAAAGCAAAGGACCATAAGCTCAACCGGTTTGTGGCAGTGAAGGTGTTGAAACCGGAGTTTCGGGCAGATAAAGCATTTATTTCCAAATTTCGCGTAGAGGCTCAGTCAGCGGCAGGGCTGGAGCATCCGAATATTGTAAATGTTTACGATGTAGGAGATGATAATGGCGTGAATTTCATTGTGATGGAGCTGGTAGAGGGCATCACATTGAAGGAGTATATTGAGAAAAAAGGACGTCTGGCAGTAAGAGAAGCGACAAGCATTGCGATTCAGGTTTCGATGGGACTGGATGCGGCGCATCATAATAATATCGTGCACCGTGATGTAAAACCGCAGAATATTATTATTTCTACAGATGGAAAAGTAAAAGTGACAGATTTTGGGATTGCCAGAGCGGCATCCTCCAATACCATTAGTTCCAACGTGATGGGGTCTGTGCATTACAGTTCCCCCGAACAGGCAAGAGGCGGCTACAGTGATTATAAGAGCGACGTCTATTCTCTGGGAATCACGTTGTATGAGATGCTGACAGGACATGTGCCTTTTGACGGGGATACGACGGTGGCGATTGCAATCAAGCATCTTCAGGAAGAGATGCAGTCTCCGAGGAAGTACGTGCCGGATCTTCCAAAGAGTATTGTACAGATTATATATAAGTGTACGCAGAAGAGTCCGGACAGACGTTATGCGGATATGGCAGAGCTGGTTCGTGATCTGAAAGAGTCTCTGGTGAATCCGGATGGAGATTTTGTACAGATCGCCCCCCTGACAAGCCACGCGCAGACAGTCGTAGTGTCAAAAGAAGAGTTAGAGCAGATCAAGAATGGAAAAACAGCAAAGCAGGAGGAAACTTCTGAGAATGATTATAACAGGAATGGCTATCAGGAAGGGAACCATACGTATTATGGGCAGGATCCCTATGGAAATTATCCGGGAAATGAACGACACAGGAACGGAAGGTATCAGACGGACAGCCATTCAGGAAGACATATGCAGGAACCGGAGGATGAGGATACTGGCGTAAGCAAGAAGATGGAGAAGTTTCTGACCGTGGGAAGCATTGTCATCGGCATTCTGATCCTGGTAATCTTTTTGACCCTGGTGGGAAGCGTGGCAGGCTTTATTGATCTTGGATTTCTGACAGGAGGGAAAAAGGCGCAGACAGAGGTTTCCACAGAATCTGAGACGCCATCGGAAACAGAGACGGAAAAAGCGACAGAAAGACCGACAGAAGAGCTGGTAGAGGTGCCGGATGTAAAGGAAAAGTCTCTGACAGAGGCACAGCAGGAGCTTACCGGACGCGGATTTCTGGTGGAGACAGATTATGCGTTTGACAGTGGAATTGAAGAAGGAAAGGTCGTGTCTACAAGACCGGCGGCAGGAGACCGTGTCAGCGCCGGGGATACAGTGACCGTCGTAATCAGCAAAGGTCCGCAGCCGGAAACCGGAGAGCAGATGGTAGAGGTTCCGGCGGTTCTGGGCGAATCTGCTGCGAGGGCCAGAGAGATTCTGGAAGGGCTTGGACTTTATGTAAAGATTATTGAGAGCTACAGTTCAAAATATCCGGAAGGACAGATTATGAAGCAGAGCATTGATGCGGGTACGGAAGTGACGCCGGGAAGTACGATTGAGCTGGAGGTAAGCATTGGCGATCTTCCCAATCATGATTCTTCTTCTGAGACAGGAACCGGAGGCGCTTACTCCTGTAAAGCGGATTTAAAGCTGCCGGAACTTCCGAACGGTTATAATGGGGAAAAAGTAAAGATTACCATTGAACAGGATGGAAACGAGACGACGATCATCGAAGGAGAGGCGATTTCTTTCCCATACCGTCTGGAGTGGGAGAGTGATTCTGACAGCGATGCGACAGCTTATGTGTACATTTCAAATGAGGATGGAACGACCACGCAGGTACGGTATGAGCATATAAAGTTTCGCTGATTTCTACTGAGGAGAGTTCATGCAGGGTAAAATAGTGAAAGGAATTGCCGGATTTTACTACGTTTTCGTGGTGAAATCCGGAATTTATGAGTGCAAGGCAAAAGGAATTTTCCGGAAAGATAAAAGAAAGCCGCTGGTGGGGGACGACGTCGAGCTGGAAGTTCTGGATGAGGTGGAGAAAAAGGGAAACATCACCAGACTTTTGCCGCGGAAAAATCAACTGACCCGTCCGGCAGTGGCAAATGTAGATCAGGCGCTGGTGATTTTCGCTATGCAAAAGCCCAGCCCGAATTTCGGACTTCTGGACAGATTTCTGGTCATGATGAGACGGCAGCAGATGGACACCGTCATCTGTTTTAATAAAAAAGACCTGGCGTCGGAAGCAGAACAGGCGCGCCTGGAAGCTATTTACCGTAAATGCGGATGCAGGGTGGTTTTTGTCAGCGCAGGAAAAGAAGAGGGAATCGAAAACCTGCACATGCTTCTCGACGGAAAGACGACGGCAGTGGCAGGGCCTTCGGGTGTGGGGAAATCCTCACTCATTAATCTTCTTTCGCCGGAGGCGCAGATGGCGACCGGAGAGATCAGCAGTAAGATTGACCGGGGAAAACATACGACACGCCATTCGGAGCTACTTATGATAGCGGAGCATACGTATATTATGGATACGCCGGGGTTCAGTTCTCTTTATCTGGAAGGTCTGGAGAAAGAGGAACTGAAGGATTTTTATCCGGAATTTGCGGAATATGAGCAGTCATGCAGGTTTCAGGGCTGCGTGCATATCCATGAACCGGAATGCGGCGTAAAGAGCGCGCTGTCGGAAGGAAAAATCAGCTGGGAGCGTTATGAAAGTTATGTGGGGCTTTATGAGGAACTGAAAGAAAAAAGGAGATATTGAGTATGGTTAAATTGGCGCCTTCGATTTTATCAGCAGATTTTAAGAGGCTTGGCGAGGAGATTCAGACAGTTGCGGATGCAGGGGCCGCATATATTCATATTGACGTGATGGATGGAGATTTCGTGCCGAGCATATCCTTTGGAATGCCTGTGATTCGGGCGATACGGGAAGTGACAGATAAAGTATTTGACGTACATCTGATGGTTTCAGACCCGGACCGGTATATAGAAGCCTTTGCGGACTGCGGGGCGGATATTATTACAGTTCATGCGGAAGCGTGCCGGCATCTGGATCGTACCGTGTCGCTGATTCACAGTCTGGGGAAAAAGGCGGGGGTGGCGCTGAACCCGGCGACAGATATTCGTGTTTTGAGTTACATTCTGGAGCAGGTGGATATGGTTTTGATT
>CAJKKX010000071.1 GCA_905200565.1 uncultured Lachnospiraceae bacterium | reverse complement strand
GAAATCTACTCCATATGCGGCACAGATGGCAGCAGAGACTGCTACAAAGGCGGCATTAGTACATGGTCTGAAGACTGTAGACGTATTTGTAAAGGGTCCTGGTTCAGGACGTGAAGCAGCAATCCGTGCATTATCTGCATGCGGTCTGGAAGTAACCAGCATCAGGGACGTAACACCTGTACCACACAACGGATGTCGCCCACCAAAACGCAGAAGAGTCTAATGAGGAGGTATTAGGAAGATGGCAGTTAATAGAGTTCCTGTTCTGAAAAGATGCAGATCACTTGGTTTAGATCCAGTTTATCTGGGAATTGATAAGAAATCTACAAGAGAGTTAAAGAGAGCAAACCGTAAGATGAGCGAGTACGGTTTACAGCTCAGAGAGAAACAGAAAGCGAAATTCATCTACGGCGTTCTGGAGAAACCTTTCAGAAATTACTATAAGAAAGCGGAGAAGATGCCGGGCATGACAGGTCCGAATCTGATGATGCTTCTGGAGACGAGACTGGATAACGTGGTTTTCCGTCTGGGATTCGCCAGAACAAGAAAAGAGGCAAGACAGATCGTTGACCATAAGCATGTGCTGGTAAATGGAAAACAGGTAAATATCCCGTCTTATCTGGTAAAAGCCGGGGATGTTGTTGAAATCAAAGAAAAATGCAAATCCATGCAGAGATATAAAGATATCCTGGACGTAACTGGCGGAAGACTTGTTCCGGAATGGTTAGACTGCGATCAGGAAGCTCTGAAGGGTAGTGTAAAAGAGGCGCCGGCAAGAGAAGTCATCGATGTACCAGTGGACGAGATGCTTATCGTCGAGTTATATTCTAAATAATCTGTAGGATTATAGATACCCTCGTAACCATGATAACCCAAAAGGAGGGACTTTATAGTGTTCGATTTTAACAGACCTAAAATTGAAATTGCTGAAATATCAGAAGATAAAAAATATGGCAGATTTGTTGTAGAGCCGCTGGAAAGAGGCTATGGAACAACTCTGGGCAATTCTCTCCGCAGGATTATGCTTTCTTCTTTGCCGGGTACAGCAGTGAGCCAGGTGAAGATAGAGGGCGTACTGCATGAGTTCAGTTCGATTCCGGGTGTAAAGGAAGACGTGACTGAGATCATCATGAACATTAAATCACTGGCTATTCAGAATAACAGTGAAACGAATGAAGCGAAATCGGCTTATATCGAATTCGAAGGGGAAGGCGTCGTAACGGCTGCCGATATTCAGGCGGATCAGGACATCGTCATCATGAATCCGGATCAGGTGATCGCTACATTAAATGGCGGCGCTGACAGCAAGCTCTTTATGGAGCTTACCATTACAAAGGGCAGAGGTTATGTGAGCGCTGAAAAGGGGAAAACGGAGGATATGCCAATCGGTGTGATTGCGGTGGACGCTATTTATACACCGGTAGAGCGCGTAAATCTTACTGTTGCGAATACCCGTGTGGGTCAGGTGACGGACTATGATAAATTAACACTGGATGTATATACGAACGGTACTCTGGCGCCGGATGAGGCAGTCAGTCTGGCCGCAAAGGTTCTGAGCGAGCATCTGAGCCTGTTCATTGATCTTTCGGAGAATGCGAAATCCGCTGAGATTATGATTGAGAAAGAGGACAATGAAAAAGGCAAAGTGCTGGATATGAACATTGATGAACTGGAACTGTCGGTTCGTTCTTACAATTGTTTAAAAAGGGCCGGAATCAACACGGTGGCAGAGCTGTGTAACAGGACTTCCGAGGATATGATGAAAGTTCGTAACCTGGGACGGAAATCCCTGGAGGAAGTATTAGGAAAATTAAAAGAGCTTGGGCTGGAATTAAACGCGGGCGACGAGTAGGAGGCTGCGTGCCGCTTCACAAGCCGGTGGGATTGTGAAGCTTCCCGTACAGGCGGCGAATAAAATTTGTAGAATGAAAGCATCTGTGGAGTAAGCCCGAAGTGCATGCGCAGGTGTTCCACAAATGGAGGAAAAAAGAATGGCAGGTTATAGAAAACTTAGCAGAACATCAAGCCAGAGAAAGGCTTTGATCAGAGGGCAGGTAACAGCCCTGTTGCAGCATGGTAAAATCGTTACGACAGAGGCAAAGGCAAAAGAAATCCGGAAGGTTGCGGAGGGACTGATCGCTCTGGCTGTAAAGGAAAAAGACAATTATGAGACGGTTACCGTTACAGCGAAAGTAGCTCGTAAGGACAAAGACGGAAAGAGAGTAAAAGAAGTTGTAGATGGAAAGAAAGTTACCGTTTATGACGAGGTTCAGAAGGAGATCAGGAAGGATCTTCCATCCAGACTGCATGCAAGAAGAGAGATGCAGAAAGTTCTTTACACGGTAAAAGAAGTTCCGGCAGAGGCGGCAGGAAAGAAGAGAAATACGAAAGAGATCGATCTGACTGAGAAATTATTTACAGAGATCGCTCCGAAGTATGCAGGACGCAATGGTGGTTACACCAGAATCGTTAAAATCGGCCTTCGCCGTGGCGATGCAGCGATGGAAGTTCTCTTAGAGCTGGTATAGAAAAAAATGGTGGCACGGGGTTCTTTTGAATCCCGTGCTTTGTTGTTGCCATGTATTTGGAAGAAGCTGCCGGCGGCAGGTTCTGTAGGTATGGGGATTATGATGGAAAAGAAAAAATATCTTGGAATTGTTTGTATTATAACATCGGCCTTTTTCTTTGCCCTGATGAATGTATTTGTGCGGCTGTCCGGGGACTTGCCGTCCGTCCAGAAAAGCTTTTTTCGGAATCTGGTAGCCATGGTCTTTGCTTGGGTTCTGCTGAAGAAGGATGGAAGCTGGTTCTCAGGAAAAAAGGAGAATGTGAAATATTTGTTTGTACGGGCGGCGGCAGGAACTATTGGAATTCTGTGCAATTTCTATGCAGTCGATCATCTGGTTTTGGCAGACGCTTCTATGCTGAATAAGATGTCGCCGTTTTTTGCCATTGTATTCAGCTTCTTTCTTTTAAAAGAGAAGATTACAATACCCCAGATCGTGTTTGTGGCGGGCGCTTTTCTGGGAAGCCTGCTGATCATCAGGCCCACGGCCGCAATTTTTCAATCACCGGAGGCGCTGGTCGGACTTGCCGGCGGACTGACGGCGGGACTGGCCTATACCTGTGTGCGCGTGTTGGGCCAGCGGGGGGAGAAGGGGGCGTTCGTAGTGTTTGTATTTTCCGCATTTTCCTGTCTGGCGACGCTGCCCTGGCTTTTATTCCAGTATCATCCAATGACGGCCTTACAGCTCATTTATTTGCTTCTGGCGGGGTTATCGGCAGCAGGCGGACAGTTTTCAATTACAGCGGCCTATTTTCATGCGCCGGCACGGGAAATATCGGTATATGATTATTCGCAGATTGTATTTTCGGCAGTTCTGGGATTCTTCCTGTTTGGACAGATACCGGATGTGTTAAGCTGGCTGGGATATGGCGTCATTTGTACAATGGCGGTTTTGATGTTTTTTTATCAGAAGAGTAAGGGATATAATAAGTAAGAGATTTGCAAAAGAAAAGACAAATCCGTTTGCCGCAAAAAGTGGCAAACGGATTTGTTTTTTCTAAATATCTGTTATCTGTTTCAGCGACTTCTTTTTGTAAAAGGCATATCCCAAAAGTGCAAGCAGAAATGCGGATGCTCCAAACAGATAATAGAGGGTCGTTCCGCTTCCTCCGGCAGAAGGAAGTAAGATGGCGGTGGATTGATTGTTTACCTCTACCGTCGGCATTTCGGCCGAAGAGGAGGAGGCAGTTCCAATCGTTACACGGTTCGGATTTTCGCCGCCAGGGTAGGTCACCACGAATGAGAAGCGGTCAATCAGGGCAGTAGTCCCGTCAAAAACCGGATTTCCGTCCGTGTCCAGTTCATAAATGTAATAGGTTTCGCCGGGAGTCAGTCCGGTAAAGACCGGCCTGGAAACGCCGTTCCCGTTCAGTTGGTAAACAGGTACATTGTTCTGATAGGTAATGGTCAGAATCTGTAACGGGTCTGCGGCTGTCCCGGTCTGTACTTCTGCATAAAGGCCAAACCGATAGGTTCCGTTGACTGACCGGTCTGCAACGGTACCATCGGATTTCAGGAATTGTTTCGTTACGGCAGCTTCTCCTGAGGAATTGTAGAAGGTATACGTATAAGTGGAACTTCCATACCAGACGTTCACATTCTCAGGAAAATCAGGATATACCATAACGCCATTCTCATGGTTTCCTTTGGCGACTGCGAAATAAACAGGGGTAGAATCCAGAAGGTAACCGTCTGGCGCTTTGGTTTCTGTCAGGCAGTAAATCTGATTAAATTCCAGAAGATTTGCCACATTCAGTATACCGTCCGCATCGGTGCTGCCTTGATAGACTGCCGTCTCTTCTGTTGTTCCCAGGATGATGGTTCCATCCGGGTCTGTCGCAGTCCCGACTTTCTGAATCTTGAACTCAGCTCCGGAAAGATGGACGGCAGTATTGTTCCGGTCTGCCTTAATCAGCCGGAAGGTGGGGTACAGGCTTTCGACAGTACCGCCAATAGTATAGGAAAAATCGTCTACATTTACTTTGCCGCTGTCTGGCGCCGCCTGCCCTTCATAATATGCGTCATTGGAGAAATCAAGGGGTTCTCCGGGAGCAGCCTGCAAAAGTGTCTCATAGGTAATTGTGAGAGGAATCCCATCCGGCAGCACGATACGGAGTGTGTTATCCAGAAGGGACGAAGTCCATCCCTCAACGAGCTGTCCGGTTTTCGTGTTCTTTACGGTAAGAGACTCACTGTCCAGAATCAGTTTATCGCTCATGGAATCCACCAGGGTCAGGGTGTCGCTGCCCGGAACCAGGTCTTCTCCAAGTGGGTTGACCTGAATTTCGAATGGATATTTCGGACCGTGGACGCTTGGATTATAGACTCCGGCGCTTTTTGAAAGCGTGCTTTTCGTAAATGAAATATCTGCGGAATCCTCGTATTGCGCCCCATTTGGTGTTGTGGCAGTGATCTGGTTCTGGTAGGTAGTTTCTCCGGGTTTTAAGGTATCTGTTACACGGCATACCACCTGGAATTCGACGCCATGATCCTTGACGCCGGAGGGTTCCCCTTTGAGACCTTCTACGTTCCATCGGACCTCGCCGGTGTTCTTATTGTAATAGGAGTAGGAGCTGCTAAAATGCAGTTCCGTCCAGCCGTCCGCATCCTGAAGCTCCGGAATCTGAACCGCGGTGGGCTGAGAGAAACCATTATTTCCATACCAGGGCGAGCACCAGCAGCGGTCGACATAGGCAAGCTCCAGTCCTTCCGGAAGCTGGTCAAGCATCTCGGCTACGCCTGAAATCGTACCGCCGTAATTCACGTGTATGATCCAATCTACGTAAGTGCCGGGTTCTGTGATGTAATTTTGTTTGATTGCGTGGTTTCCATCTGCGCCAGCAGGCCTGTGCAGCTCTGTCCATGTTCCGTCCTGTGCGCGGTTGAAAGCGCCGTAAGTTTCCTTGATGACGCCCCCCTTTCCGGCGAGGGATTTGCTGGCTTCATTTTGGGTGGTCCAGGTGGCTCCGTCATCGGTGGAGGTACGCAGCCCGTTCCGGTAAGTTACGAAGCCTCTTTTTCCGGTCGGTAATTGCAGAGGTTTTGTTTTCAGGATAATATAAACCTTTTGTCCGTCCGGGATGGTCAGGTCTTTCAGAAAATCAAGCTTCAGCCAGGTTCCTTCCGCTTCCCATCTATAATCGGCGTTCTCCGGAACCGTATCATCAGAGTATCTCAGGTTCAGCTTATTGCCAAGCAGTTCCTGGGTCATGAGCGGGCGGAGGGCTTCCAGGTTTGCGTAGTCATTTATGTTCTTTCCATCCGGAATGGAGCCGATAAAGACGCCTTCTACGGAATCCAACTGCATCTGATGCTGACCGGAAGCAGGAATTTCATCTCTGATTGAGATGTTCTCATTTAATGAGGAAGCATCCAATTCGACTGCCCAGAAAAGGGCGCCGTTTACCCAGTTGCTGCCAGTGCCGGCCTCCTCCCCGGCAGGAGCATAATACCAGGTATACTTGTGTGCATTGAAGTGATAGCCGCCTGTGACGTTTACGCCTACACTGACCGTAATGCCGGGAATCGTGATTGTTGCGTAAGGTCCCACGCCTGTTCCAGAAAGCGTAAAGGAATTTGTCACCTGTACCTCGCTGATGCTTTCCATATTTATTGGCTTTGCATAGTAAGTCAAAAGGTAGGCATATGTGCTGTCCAGTCCCAGGGCTTCCGGATGAAAATTAAAGTTTTGACGATCTTCAATGTCCAGCCAGACAGTTTTTGCCGGAGTCTTACCGGAAAAAGAAGCAATGGCATTTACGTCCAGCGTGTTTGGAGGAGTGGCGTCCTCCCCAATTTGGAATGCCTCAACCTTTACATAGCCGGTATAAGCGAGGTATCGTCCTAACTGGTCGGAAAAATTTGCAGCGGAGAGATCCCAGTCTCCGGCTTCGTTTACAAGCACCTGATACTGATAGCTTCCCTCTGGTATCTGGAAGGTTCCGGGAGAATCGGAAAGCACAGGGGTATCTCCGTCGCCATAGCGGTATACGGGGTGATCGGCAGGGGTAGGGGCGTCACGGGGCTGCTCCTGTCGTCCGCCAGTGATTTTCCGATCCCATACCTTGTGTCCCAGAAGCGTCGTTGTCTTGGGCATTCCATAGTAGAAGCCGTCCTGGTTTGTATTTCCCTTCATGGCATAAATCCGCGCTTCATTGTTGACATAAGAAGCAGTGTTCTGTTTTGCCAGAAGCTCAGGCTTCACCGTCAAATCATACTGGATGGTTTTGGTTTCACCCGGGGCGAGGGAACCAACGAATAAATCCATATATTGATTGCCTTGGTCACGCATATCCGGATTGTTCTGACCGGAGGGAACGGGGATGTCGGCCAGGGGAATTTCCCCGTTTATATTGCTCACAATCCGGATAGAGTCCACATCAAATTCCACGTAGTCCCTGAGGTCATTCTGAGAACGGTCATAAATCTTATCATAAATTTTCAGGCTGTCCAGGGTAAAGGAATTATCCGCAGGGGCGCTTAAGGTAATGGTAAAGGAAAGCTTTCCGGTTGCAGGATCAAACGCGGAGTCGGTTTTCCTTGAGTTAACGTTGACTTTCGGAATATATAAAGCGGTATCCTCCTTTTTAAAATAGGTTTTGGAAAAGGCTTCCGCCTGATTTGAAATATTACCTTGCGGCTTGTTGGTTGCATATTCAGGATTGACGAGGACGCGGTAGGTGAGTGTTCTCGTCTCACCCGGCTGCATGTCTCCGATCTCCCACACCAGAGCGCCCGGTTTGGAAGGGCTGCCTGCGGCCTGCTGGGGAAGCGTATGCTCGGAGTCAGGGATAACTCCCAGGTACACCTTTCCTGCTCCTGCTTCACCGGAAGCGCTCTGAATGGTTTCACGGGGTTCTCCGAACGGGCCGATCGTTCCTGGGGCGTCAGCGGCGGTCAGCGTGGTTTTTGTTTCGCTGATTCCGACATATTCACGAATGAAGGAATTTCCCGCCGGGGCGTCTGACGTGGTCGGAAAATGATCCGCGACGCGTACATCCGGGATGGCGCTGGAGCCTTCCGGAATGGACACCCGGAGCGTGTAGGTCAGATAGACCTTTTTATTCCGGTTTTCATCATATTCTTCTGTGAGAATTGGTTCGCTCTTTTCAAGGTTCAGCGCGCCGTATTTGGCAGTCAGGTCGCTTTCAAATGGAATCTGAATGGTAACATTTCCAATTGTAATTTGGTTGTTCTCATCTTCCTTTATTTTTGACCAGTCAAAGGCAAGCTCTATATAGAAATATCCCGAAATGGTGGGCGATTCGTTGAGCCGTTTTTCAAGCCATGCCTGGTCGAATTGCAGACGCACGACAGAGTCTCCGTCTGCAATCAGTCTGCCGGCAACAGCTCCGTCCGCAATCAACTGGCTTTCCTGTGGAGGAGTTGTCAGCAGTTCCGGAAGTGTGTACGTTATGGTACATCCCGCTGCCAGAAGATCGGAAATCGGTACGTCGGTATAATTGATTTCCAGCTTTGCGGCCGCGTTCGCAGGCACTTCAGAAGTAGAAGAACTGATCAGAACCCAGTTATTGGAGCTGTCCTTATAGTACAGCCTGGGCGGATTGGTCGTACTGTCGATATAGGGAACGAGCGGGAGCGGCTCGGAATCCGCAGTTACACTTTCCGGCGCTTCGGTCTTTGTAACAGATTCTGTCTCATCCGAAGGGTCGGGTGACGGCGGGGCTTCCGGTACAGGACGTTCTGTGGAAGGCGTTTCCGGCGCAGGTTCCGCTTTGACCGTTTCCGTTTCAGACGGTTCAGCCACGGGTGATTCCGTGACAGCCTGTTCTGGCTGGGACTGTTCCGTTGCTTTGATGGTTTCCGTTTCCTTTGGCGGGTAGCAGGCTTCTGTATGGGTATGCTCTTCCTTCGTGCATACCAGAACAGGGTTCTCTGAACCTGCGTCTGCCTTTGCAAAGCATTCGGCTGTGTGGGTGTGCTCCTCCATGCCGCAGAGCGTGTCCGTTTCCAGCGTAATTGCAGGCAGGATCAGCAAATATACGGTCAGGAATACGACGACAGAGGACATGGCAAGGATCAGCTTATACCAGGCTTTTCGTTTTTTCTTGTTTTTCAGGTACTGCGTAGTTTTTTGTGGTGTTGAAGAATTCATATGGACATTCCCCCTTTGCATTTTTCTCTATCATATTGGCTTTCATGAGCCTCATACATTAAGTAGAATATCTTTAATTGTACACTTTTTTTAAAACATATACAAGATGATTTTAGAAAAATAAAGAGCTGTAAGAAACGGGCGGGCAGAAAAAAAGATTGACTTTTGGGGCAGTCTGTGCTATAAAGAGAAAGTACCTTTCTAAAGGGGATTGGTCAAATGGTATGACAGGAGTCTCCAAAACTCTTAGCGGGAGTTCG
>CAJKKX010000070.1 GCA_905200565.1 uncultured Lachnospiraceae bacterium | reverse complement strand
TATTTTCAGCTTTGCTGTCTCTGCCGCCTCCACGGTCTGCACATACACCTCTCTGAGTGCGATCTGCCGGTGTCCTTCCAGTCTGGCGCCTCCGGTAATCCCGCAGCTCACAACCTTTGGGCCCCAGTCCCAGCCTACCGTATATTGCGGTCTTCTGACAAATGCACGTCTCTTATCGCTGCGGTATTTGCCTCCGTTGTCATATTCTGTGCACACAGCATAATTCAGCTCCGCAAGGTCTTTATCCGTCACTTCTTCCAGCCCGGTCGTCACACGGACAAGAATGGTATTGGTTCCTTCCACCAGCAGACCTTTGATGTCATACACAAACGGATAATGTACGCTGACATGTGTCCCAATATAATTTCCGTTTACAAAAATATCCGCTCTGGAATCCAGTCCTTCCAGGATAAGCTGGATAATGTCATCATCAAAGTCCACCTCTGCGCTGTCAAATTCTTTTTTAAACCACCACGCTCTTTTTTCAATCCATTCGGATTCAAAGCAGTAATCGGCTTTCAGCGGTTCCTTGATTACCCCGTTCTCCAGCAGCGGCATTCTGACATCCGCCGGAAGGCTGCAGTCATACCAGCCCTCTTTCTGTGCAAGCACCGAAGCCCACTGATTTTTGTCAACATCCAGGCGGCTTTCATGAAGCTGCCATCCACTATTTAAGTTTACCATCGTTTCCTCCATTCTCCGGCACCGCACAACGCCGGCAGATAATTATGTCCCAAATCTTTGTGCAACGCCGGCAGTCATTTTCTTCTTTAGCCCTTTACCGCACCGGCTACCATACCTTCAATAATACGTTTGCTGAAGATAAAGTACAAAATCATAACCGGAAGCATCGTCACCATAATTCCCGCCATCATTCTCGGATAATCGACGGTGTAGGCTCCCTTAAACATTGTCAGACCTACCGGCACCGTGCGGAGGCTGTCGTCATTTACAAGTATCAGTGCAAAAGTAAACTCATTCCACACCGCGAAAAACTGGATGATTGCAACCGTTGCCAGTATCGGGGAGGCAAGCGGAAATACAATCTGGAACAGCGTTCTGGTAAAGCTGCATCCGTCAATGGCTGCCGCCTCCTCCAGCTCACCCGGAATAGAGGAAATATAGCTTTCAATCAGCATAATCGAAATCGGCAGTCCAAATCCGATATACGGAATCAGCAGAGTATACCAGTGGTTGGTCAGTCCCACTCCGTTTAACTGGATATACATCGGCACCAGCAGCGCGTGTATGGGAATCAGCATACCCATGATAAAATAGTTATAAATCGCTCCTCTGCCGCGGAACTTGTACCGTGACAGCACATAGCCTGCAAGAAATGCAATAATAATGATAACAGCCACTGCCAGCAGGGTATTTCTTGCACTGTTCAGCATATACTTCAGCATGGATGTGGAAGTAAATACACTGATATAGTTTGTAAGATCGAGCGCTTCCGGCAGTGCAACAGAGCTCTGCATAAACTCCGCCTGGGTTTTAAAAGAGGAATAGAAAATCCAGACAATCGGAAACACACAGGTAAACGAAAAAATAATAAAAATCAGATTGCAGAGCACTCTCCCTATTTTTTTCCCTATCATCAGAAATCCTTCTCCTTTCTCCACGGACGGTTAATCAGAAGGCGGCTGCCGCCTGTAATCGCAAGGCTCAGAATCAGAATAGCGATTGACATTGCGCTGGCATAACCAAACTGATTCTTCACAAAGGTGGTCTTATACACCTGCAGTGCCATTACCATAGAGCTTGTTCCCGGTCCGCCGTTTGTCATTACATAAATATGGTCGAAAATCTTCATGTTTCCGGCAATACACAGCATGACCGCCACGCCAATGGAATTTTTGATAATCGGCAGCGTAATTTTCAGCGCCCTCTGCACGCCGCCCGCGCCGTCAAGCTCCGCCATTTCATAGATGGATGGGTCAATCGAGCTCATTGCCGCCATGATGATAACCATGTAGTATCCGATATACTGCCAGATCAGCGGAATACATACTACACCGATGATGGTGTCCGGATTGTTAAGCCACGCCTGCGCCCAGTTATCCATTCCCAAAGCGCGAAGTATGACATTGATAAGACCGTAATCATAGTTAAAAATAAAGGACCATGTAAAGCCTACCACTACCGCGGATAACGTCGACGGGAAATAGGCTACTACCCTGTGCAGCTTTTTCAGCTTAATAAAACGGGAGGAGAGCATCGCGGAGAAAATAAAGGCGATGCCAATCTGCCCGATTACACAGATTACCGTAATCTTTATGTTGTTCAGAAATGCCGCCCAGAAGTTTTTGTCCTTCAGGAGCATCTGATAATTTTTCAGCCCGATATATTTCATATTCGGTCCGCCGGACCAGTTAAAAAAGCTGTAGCGGACTGCGTCAATAATCGGAACAACCACCACATAGGTATATATGGCGAGTGCCGGAAGCAGACACAAAAAGATTGCCAGTCTGGTTCCGCGTTTATCTGCGATTTTTTTCACATCTACACCTCCATACAGGGAATGGCAGGCTGCCTGCCATTCCTTCTGTTCATTCCGTCCCCGATATGGCGGATTGCTCCGGATATCTGAAACTGTCAAAGCACTGTTTTTATCCCTTACTGCGCCATTTCGTACTCAAACTGAATGTTCTCCGCAAGCTCCTCCGGTGTCATTTCTCCAATCAGGAGAGACTGCAGACCGGTATTCATTGTTTCAATCAATGCCGCATCCATCATCGCATCATAAATCGGAACAACAGTCGTTGTTTTCATCAGCTCGTTGTAGTCGTTAAAGAGCGCCGGTACACCGGAAGCATCATAGGTCGGATTCGCCCATGCGGTAATAATACCTGCTGAAGCGGAAACATCTGCCTGATGCTCGTCACTGACATATTTTAAGAGGTCCATAATAAGCTCTGTCTTTGTTTCATCCATTTCGTTGCTGCTCACAGAGAAGAACCATGCCGGTCCGCCGGATACCGTGTTAGCGTCTCCCTTGCCGCCTTCTACAGAAGGAAGAAGCGCAAGCTTTGTCGCTGCCTTTACATCGTCCGGAGCCGAAGAGTCCACCGTTGCAAAGAACCAGGTGCCTGTAACAATCGTTGCCGCTTTCTTATTAAAGTACACGGTATCTTCCTCTACATCATCCAGAGAATTGATATCTTCATTAAATGCCCCCGCCTGCGCCAGTTCCTGGAAACAGGTAAGCGCAGCTACAAACTCTTCATCCGTGAAAGCGGCGCCCTCTCCGTTTATAATTGAATTCGTCCATTCCGTTCCGGTAAAACGGTCGCCCAGCGTGCTCAGCCAGTTAGACTCTGCCGGCCAGTTTGCCTTATTTCCCATTACAAACGGGGTAATACCGGCTTCCTTAAACTTCTCTACCGCGTCCAGAAGCTCTGTCCAGGTAGACGGGAATTCTTCATAACCAATCTCTGCCCATAAATCGGAATTGTAGAAAACGAGTCCGGTTGCAAGGCTTTCACGCGGTACGCCGTAAATCCTTCCATCATAAGTTGCCGCATCAAATCCACCTTCGATGTATCCGTCCTTCCACTCCGGGTCTGCATCCAGAACATCTGTAATGTCTTTTACCCAGCCATTCTCTGCAAAATTTTTTGTCCAGGAACCCTTCAGCATAAACATATCCGGCATATCTCCTGCCGCGCCGAGAGACGTAATCTTTGTCTGATAATCCGTCTGGTTCATACTCTCCAGACTGATCTCCACCTCCGGATGTGCCTCCGCCCACTCATCAAGCGCTGCATAAAAGCCTGTATCAAGACCTCCGATGCCAACATTTGCTCTTTCCAGATCGCACAGGATGGAAATCGTTACCTTTCCGGAATCCTCCGCCTGCACTGCTGCCGGGAATATGGATACCCCTGTCAGCGTTGCCGCCAGTACCATTGAAACCATTTTCTTTTTCATCTTTCGTCCTCCTTTTTTTGATAAAACGTTTTATCATGTTTGATACCTAGATTATATTCCCGTCATTGTTTATTGTCAACAACATTTTTTGATATTTTTGCCGTTTTATAAGCTTTTTGTTAATACTTCACAAAATCCGGCGTCCATTTTTGTGTCATATTACCCATTATTGGATTTAACGTTTTATCTTGAAATTTTATTGCACGGATGATAAAATATCTTATAGGATGGGATATTTTACTTTCCGGCATCCTATAAAAACTTATCCGTGGGAGGTTTTCGCCATGTCCGCAACCTTAAAAGATATTGCCAGAGAGACGAATCTCTCTGTC
The DNA here is from genome assembly GCA_905200565.1 of uncultured Lachnospiraceae bacterium. The sequence goes on along the minus strand of CAJKKX010000070.1, from coordinate 4,693 downwards.
ACCACAGTTTCGCTTGTACTAAATAAAAAGCCTTGCCGCGTATCCGGCGCCACCCGTGAGCTGATTCTGAAAACGGCTGAGAAAATGAATTACTACCCAAATCAGCTTGCTGTCGGGCTGGTAAAACAGCAGAGCAACACCATCGGGCTTATCATCCCGGATATCAGCAACCATTTTTATTCCAATCTGGCGCTCGGTATGGACGCCGAAATGAACAACCATAATAAGAATATTATTCTTCTGAACACCGACTTTGACGCAGAGAAGCTGGTGCGCGGCATCAATGTTTTAAAATCCAGAGGTGTCGACGCCATTATTCTTACCGCCGCCTCTCTGAGTCCGAAAAATCTGTCCCTTTACTCTGATTTGCTCAGCAATGTCAGGGTACCTGTTGTGACCGTTGACCATTATTATCCGGAGCTGCACTGCAGCGCCGTACAGCTCAACAACCGGAAGGGAGCTTATATCGCCGTAAAACATCTGATTGATTACGGACATACCGACATCGCCTGCATCACGGGACCAAAGCACTCTACGGTAACGCTGGAACGTCTGGAAGGCTACCGGCTTGCCATGAAAGAAGCCGGACTCTCTCTTCCTGAAAAATATATGTTCTGCGGCGATTACCGTCAGGAGGGCGGCGCCAGAGCCGCGGAAGAAATCCTCCATTCTACAAAAGCAACCGCCATTTTTGCATTTAACGACGTCATGGCTCTGGGTGCCTGCCAGACATTAAAGGAGCATGCCGTCTCCATCCCCGATGATATGTCCATCGTCGGCTTCGATAATATCGACTTTTCCGGTATGCTTGCGGTGCCCCTGACTACGGTAAACCAGCCCGCTTACGAAATCGGGCAGGAGGCTGCCCGGCAGGCGCTTCTGGAAATTGAGCATCCGGATATTGAAAAGCGCACCATTACCTTTGAGCCGCATCTGATTGTCCGCAGCAGTACAAAGCCGAGGGCTTCCAAAAACTGACACGCGCCATAATTTTCTCCGAGAAATCCAGCCAGGGCGCGACAGATTTAAAGTAACCGTCCAGACAGGTTTTGTGCCTGCTGCAAAAGCCGCAAGAAAACAATGTAACGGTTAAAATGCCATCACCGCCGGCGCCATCAATATCACCAGTACCACAAGAAGCATCAGTATCATCGGCAGGCCAAGCTTTGTGCCGGCTTCCTCGCCAAACTTGCGCGCCATCTGACTGCGTTCTTCCATAGAAAACGCCGCTTCCTCCTGCAGAAGCTTTGCAAGTCCCTGTGAACCCTTCTGCAGATTTGCGGAAAGCATAGTTCCGAGTTTATTGTAGCTGCCTACGCCGCAGCGTCTGCCGAAATTTTCGTAGGAACGCGCCTCTGGCACGCCGCTCTGCATCTCATAGTAGGATGTAAGCATTTCTTCATAGGCATAATGGACATCCTTTGTTTCACGATTCCGATATTCGAGCGCGATTTTAAAAAAGGCGTTCTGCATGGTAAGCCCGGCGTTCAGCAGCATACTTAATTTAAAAAGCAGGTCCGGGTAATCCATCAGCATCTGTCGCCGTCGCTGCTCCTGCGCCTTCTGACGTTCCTGATTTTGGGCGATCCAGGCGCAGACCGCCGCCAGAAGGGTAAGCCCCAGACAAATCGCCGCAGTATCCGTCTCCTTTGCCTCCCAGATGATCTTTTGTCCATCCAGCTCCTCCGGCAGGTGCAGAGTCGCTTCCTCTGCGCTCTTCTCATCCGCCTTTTCTACTTCACTCTGCAGAGCACGCCGCAATTTTTCCTCGTCACTGTACAAAGGCGGATAAAGCTGCAACGCACATTCATAAATAGCTGCCCGCCCGTCGCAGTCCAGAAGCGCTTTTAGCTGCAGAAGCGTTCCCTCCTCCGGCAGGTCTTCCGTCACATTTCCATCCGCATCCAGCAAATCCATCGGGTCCTGTATCCACTGGATACTGACAACGCCATCAAAAACTTCGGAAGGCAGAACGACGCGCCCTCGCACCTCATCGACGGAAGCATTGTCTCCCAGAATGATCCGATCAATTTCTCCGATTGCCTGTTCCAGCAATTCCTGTTTTTCTTTTTCCGTATAGCGGCGCTTACTCACTGTAACCTCCAGTTGCTCCGTCTGTGCGGTCTCCCCGATCTGCGCCTGCAGCTCCCACGACCAGGCATCCTGTCCGTCCGTCGGTCTTGGCAGCTCATAACCGCTCTCCAAAACAGACTGTCCTGCCAGCGCTGCCTGCAGCAGAAGGCTCAGCCCGCTTCCAAGAAATAACACCAGAAGCACGCGGGCAAGGCGGGCGGTCTCAAACACGATCCGGGCAGATGTCTGAACCGTCCCTTTTTCCCCGACTGGCATCCATGCTTTATCACAGCCCGCACGCTCGCCGGATACTCTCTTTTCAGATACTCCCTTGCCTGATGTTCTCTTCCCGGCATGTCTGCGCTTCCCCTGTTCCAGCATCAGTAAATAATATGCCGCCTTATAAAAGGCAGCCTGTCCCTTCGGCGGAGAAATTTCCTCCGGCAGACTGACCGCTGCCGAAAGACACAGCAGCGCTGCCATTCCAATTAAAATTATGAAGCATACCACCATACTGCTATTCTCCTATATGATTCTTCTATACTCTGCTTCCTACACTTCGATGCTCACAATCTTTCTGCCCCATAGCCACGCCAGAAAGTAGACCAGCAGGCACACACTCATGATCACGATTCCTGCCGGATTGTGATACATGACATCCAGAAATCCCGGAGAAACCATCTGCACATAGATGAGGATCATACACGGAACAACGCTCATGATGTTCTGCTCCAGCCGTTTTGCTGAAAGGCAGGTGTTAATCTCCCGGCGCGTCTCCTCCTTCTGTGAGATGCACTGGACGGTATTTCGTATAATAGCGATCAGATTTCCGCCCGTCCTTTTCGCCGCAGAAAAGATATCGGCAAAATTCCGGATATCTTCGATGCCGCTGCGCACTGCCAGCGCACCAAGCAGCTGTTCCAGGCTGCGGTTCATGCCAAGCTGGACGACAATATAGTGAAATTCCCGGATGATCATGGCATCCTCGTCATATAGCTGCCGCAGTTCCCGCAATGCTTCCATGAAGGCATTCTCCACCGAACAGCCCGCCGAGAGTGCAACCGAAACTGACTGCATTCCTGCCAGAAACTGCGCGGACAGCTCCTGCTGCCGCTTTTTAATGCAGCTTTCCCGGCGGATTTTCAGAAAAACTTTAAATAACGGAAGGCAGAGTGCAAATGCGATCAGCGAACGGTAAAACAGATAACTGATGATTGCCGCCAGCAGCAGAAATATCCCCAGATTCTCCGCCATTTCTTTTGTGGAAAATTTGTATTCCCGATAATCCATCTAACAAAATCCCGCCCTTTCCAGTTTTTTTCTCTGCCGAAGCTCACCCTTTTTCACAAGGCTCCCTTCCAGCTTGTCGCTCTGTCTCCTTCCCTCCTCAAATTCAAACAGCGTGTGCGTCAGTATTTCCTCCGTCTCATAGCGGTAGCCGATGATCTCGACAATCTCCAGTACCTTCCTGCTCTTATCGCGCATCCTTCCGAGATGCACCATGATATCAAGCCCGGATGCAATCTGCCGCCGGACGGCGGAGACCGGCAGCTCAATGCCCATCAGCACCATCGTCTCCAGGCGCGCAAGCATATCGCGCGGACTGTTCCCGTGTCCGGTGGAAAGGCTTCCGTCGTGACCGTTGTTCATCGCCTGGATCATGTCGATCGTCTCCTCTCCGCGCACTTCGCCTACGATAACTCTGTCCGGCCGCATACGCAAACTCGCGCGAATGAGGTCGCGGATGGTGATGGCGTGCTCGCCCTGGGTGTTTTCCCTGCGCGCCTCCAGCCGGACGAGGTTGGAAACACCCTGTATCTGCAGTTCCGCATTGTCCTCAATGGTGATGATGCGCTCATCCTTTGGGATAAAATCTGACAGCGCATTTAAAAATGTGGTCTTGCCGCAGCCGGTAGGGCCTACGATGCCTAAGAACTCCCCCTGCTTTACATCAAAGGAGATATTGTCAAGCACCAGCAGATCTCCGAATTTCTTGGTCAGGTTGGTTACCCGGACCTTTACGTTATCTTTACTCATGACGCGCTCCTTTCCTACAGTGTCTCGTCCGTATTGTCCAAAATGGTTTTCCTAAGCTTTAAAAATCCTGGGTCCACATAGCTTCTGGGCCTCGGCAGATCCACAATATATTCCTTCTTGATCGTAGTCGGACAGTTGGTCAAAAGGATGATCCGGTCCGCCAGGTATACGGCTTCCTCGATATTATTGGTCACAAATACGACCGTCCGTTTTTCCTTCTGCCAGATCTTCTCCAGCTCCTCCTCCATCATGTAGCGGGTCTGGGCGTCCAGATGCCCAAACGGCTCATCCATCAGCATGACCTTCGGGTCGTTGCAGTAAGCCCGGGCAATGCCCACGCGCTGCCGCATTCCTCCGGAGAGCTGGTTTGGATAGCTTTTCTCAAAACCCTGCAGCCCCATTAAGTCAATAAAATACTGGGCGTGCTCCCGTCTCGTCTTTTTGTCGATCCCTCTGGATTTCGGGCCGAACTCCACATTCCCCATGACTGTACAAAACGGGAACAGAGAAGTAGTCTGATAGACCACGCCCCGGTCTGCGCCGGGACCTTCGACCTTTTTCCCGTCTACGGTCACTGTCCCCT
>CAJKKX010000069.1 GCA_905200565.1 uncultured Lachnospiraceae bacterium | reverse complement strand
TGAACCCGCACATTCTTAGGAGTTAGTTTTCGAATTCCCTGCCCCCGTTTGCGTGAGATACGTTTCCACCCGGCCTGCGTACGGAACGAACGTGACCGCTCGTCAAACCAGAATTGACTTAATGAAAAGAACTACTGCCATACGATTCATAACGCTTTTCGGCAAGTATTCAAAGTGTGCAAAAGAGATGATTCGAAAGCCGTTTCAGTAAATTTCATGGAATCAGGAAAGATCTACTAGGGAGGTAAGTGAACGAATCACCTACCTCCTGTCCGATGAAAATTTTATATACGATATGCAACCAATGCCACCTTTTCCCCTGTTTTTTGTTCAATCGATTTCTCCAGATCGGTAATCTGCCGACAGCAGTCTTTGGTGAGATTTGCATAAGCATCTTCCCTTTCCAGTTCTTTTGCGATATGCTCAGCGGCAGATTTGCAGGAAAGTGGAAGGTCCGTAATCGTTGAATGCACATGAGTCATAAAAAACACCTCCTTTTTTGAATAGTATGTGCAGAAAAGATGAGATTATAAGAGACACATATTTTCCTTTCATTCATTGTAAGTGTTTTTCTGAAACCCTTTATGCTATGATACAGGCAGAAAACAGGAGGAGGTGTTTCGGATGAAACAAAAAATATTGGAGATTGAAGCGTTAAGGAAATATTACGGAAAACGGGAAAGTCAGACAAAGGCGCTGGACGGGATCACTTTTCAGGTGGTATCCGGTGAGTTCCTGGGGATTATGGGAAGCAGCGGTTCCGGAAAGTCTACGCTGTTAAACTGTATTGCGACTGTGATAGCGCCTACAGAGGGACGCATTGTTATGAGAGGAACCGAGATTACATCCCTGAAGGGAAAGAAGCTGGCAGAGTACAGGGGCAGGAAGGTAGGTTATCTGTTTCAGAATTTTGAGCTTCTGGATAATCTGACGGGGCGGGAAAATATTCTGATTCCGCTTTCTCTGCATGGAATATCGGAAAAAGAAAGCAAAAGCAGGCTTGGGGAACTGGCGGACTATCTGGAAATCGGGGATATTCTGGATAAGTTTCCATCCCAGATGTCAGGAGGCCAGAGACAGCGGGTGGCGGCGGCAAGGGCGCTTATTCTGAAGCCGGAAATCATTCTTGCAGACGAACCGACCGGGGCGCTGGATTCCCGAAACGCCAGGACATTGATGGAAAAGCTGTCCGGACTGAACCGGGAGCAGGATTCTACGATTTTGATGGTGACGCACGATTCGAACGCCGCCAGTTACTGTACGCGGATTCTGTTTATCCAGGACGGAAAGCTCTTTCATGAGCTGAGGCGCAGGATTCCGGAAGAGACGCAGCAGGAATTTTATGAAAGGATTCTGTCTGTCATGGCACAGTTGGGAGGAGGCAGCGCAAATGTTCTTTGATTTAGTACGCAGGAACAGCAGGCGCAGCAGGAAGGAAAATAGCCTGTTCTTTGTTTCCCTGCTGGTATCGATTGTAGCTTTTTACATCATTCTGTCGCTGCCCAGACAGGATGTTATGATTTTTTTGAAACAGATGGAGAGCGATGCAGTGAACAAGCTGCTGGCGCTCAGCCGTATCTTTTACGGCGCCATGCTGGTCCTTTTGTTCTTTATGGTTTATTTTGCCAGTAAATATCAGTTGGAGCGCAGAAATCATGAGTTTGGCGTTTACCTGATGCTTGGAATGCGCCGCACAAAGCTGTTTCTGCTTTTGCTCGCAGAGGATTTATGGAGCAGCCTTTTATCTCTGGTACTGGGACTGCCGACGGCGGTAGTGATTTCGGAGTTTATCAGCCTGATTACCGCCCGGCTGGTAGGAATCGGAATTTTGGGACATCAGTCTGTGTTTTCCATAGAGGCCATTGGCCTGACGGTTGCTGGGTTTTTGTTGATAAAATGTCTGGCTTTCGTGCTGTTAAGCGGGAAAATTGCAGGGAAGGAAATTGGAAAACTGCTGGCGCCTGCACCGGACGGGACGAAACGTCAGTTTCCGGGCGCAGTATACCTGTTGGCCCTGATCTTTGGAATGGCGTTTCTTGGCGCAGCCTACTGGATGGCAATCCGGGGAATCGCCTGGGGAACTATGGCAGGGCTTGGAATCACGGTGATTCTGGGGATTCTTGGAACTTTTCTGGTGTTTTACGGGCTGCGGATCGTGCTGGGATTTCTGGCAGGACGACAGGGCAAAAAAAGGCTTGGAGTGTTTCATTTCCGGCAGTTACAGGAACATGTGATTTATCAGTCTACATCCCTGGCAGTCAGTACGCTGCTGGTTCTGGCGGCTTTGTGCTGCTTTGGCTACGGCGTGGCTGCGGCATGGAGCCGGGGGACGGGTGAGTCTCATACGCTGGATTACACATTTTGCGTATGGGATGAGGAAAATGTAGAAGAAGTGTTGGAAGAAAAGGGACTAACCGGACGGTTTGGAGACTTGTTTGAGATGAAAGTTGGATACATTCGTGTCGGAGATCAGAAAGTTTCGCTTAGAATGCCGCAGGTCATGGCGTTTTTGGAGGAAATGCCGCATTCGGAGGAAAAAGAGGCGCTTTTGAACACTCTGGAGTATGCGGATTATCCGCACATCATTGCCCTGTCCGGTTATAACAGGCTGTTGAGAGCGGCAGGCGAGGAAGAAATCTGTTTGCAGCCTCATCAGGCGGCCGTTTATATGGATGCGGAATTTACCAGTTCTGCACGGACGGAGCTTATGAATCAGACACTTGGGCGGAAACCGGAAATCGAGGTGGCGGGAGAAACCTGGCATTTGACAGGGACGGTGCAGAGCCGGAACCTGGTGGTTGACAGCTCCATTACGCTGTCCTTTGCGCTGATCGTTCCAGATGAGGAGTTCTCTGATCTGACCGGAGGAGACTATGACACCTATTGGGATGGGATTCTCTCACCGGAGCTGGTGAAAAGCCAGAGTCTGATGCAGGTAATTTCCGAAGTAAACGCAGAACTGGAGGATACAGGGCTGGACTATGAGAGCTATTTGCAGAATATGGGGCGTCAACTGTTTTATCTGGTGGCGGCCAGTTACCTGGCTCTTTATCTGGCGATTATTTTTCTGATTGTGGCCAATACGGTGCTGGGCGTGCAGTTTTTAATGCAGCAGCAGAAAACAGGCAGGCGATACCGCACGCTGGCGCGGCTGGGCGGCAGTTATGAGATGCTGTGTGCTTCTGCCAGAAGCCAGATACGGTGGTATTTCGGGATACCAATCCTGGCTGCGGTCGTCAGCAGCCTGTTTGGGGTACGTGCGCTGTTTCAGGGAATGCTTCCTTCCAGCGTCCAGAATAAGACGGTGGGGCTTATGACGATTGCTTTTGCTATGCTTTGTCTGCTTTGTGTGGTAGAATGGTGTTATATGAAGGCGGTAATGAGAGCCAGCAGCCGGTACATTCTGACCTTAATGGAGCCGGAGCGGGAAGAATAGGAGAGGGGGGACTGTCTGTGAAGAGAATTGTTATTCTGGAAGATGAGCCGTTTATGCGGGAAGAACTGGAAGAGATTTTTCACAAAGCCGGATATCGCACGGTATCCGTGATGGATTTTTCACATGCACTACAGGAAATTATGCAGGCAGTTCCGGATCTTGTCCTGTTGGATTTGAATCTTCCTGGAGTCAGCGGCTTCCAGATCTGCCGGGAACTAAAGCAGAAATGTACGTTTCCGGTGCTGGTATTGACCTCCAGAGACCAGATGAAGGATGAGCTTCACGCGCTGGAACTGGGGGCGGACGAATACCTGACAAAGCCATGCCGGAAGGAACGGCTTCTGGCGCGGGTGTCCAATCTCCTCCGCCGTTACGAAGGCCGCCGGAACCTGCTGGAGGGACCAGGATTTTTGCTGGATGAACAGACTTATACGCTGTATATTCATGGCAAGTCCGTTCTTCTGCCCAAAAACCAGGGGAAGCTGCTGGAAATATTTTTACGTCACAGAGATGAGGCGGTCACGAAAGAGATGCTGTGTATGGCGCTTTGGGGAACGGTAGAATATATTGATGAAAATGCTTTACAGGTGAATCTCACCCGCCTGAAAAAGACGATGAGAAATCTGGGAATCTTCCAGAAAATAGAGCCGGTTCGGGGAATTGGCTACCGTATGACGTGAGAAGGAAGAAAAACATGAACTTTTATTTCAGATATTTTTGGAAATATGCTGTCTGGCTGGGACTTCTGCTGGGGGTTGATGTTCTGTCGGCGCTGATTCTATGGCTTGCGGATGTACGGGCATTCCGGGTTTTAGTGAGCGTAATCATTTCAGGAACTGTCCTGCTGTTCCTGTTTATCCTGTGGATCATGATCCGGGTGGAGAGACGCAGAGAGAAGGCGTTTCTTGATTTCCTGGAAAATGGGGACGGTTCTGCACAAGAAGCGCTTCTGCGGCTGGTCAGCGCCCAGGAAGGAGAAATGATACGGAGGATTGATTCTGTTCTGAAAGAAAACCGGGCGAGGGAGAAGGAACTGTCAGCGAGGCTGAAAGATTATGAAGAATATACAGAAGCATGGGCGCATGAAATTAAGACACCGATTACCCTTTTGACGTTCCTGCTGGATAACCGCCGGGAAGAACTGCCGAAAGAGATTTGCCGGAAGCTGGATTATGTCAGAAACCAGATGCAGGAGTCTGTGAATCAGATGCTGTACTATGCCCGTCTGAAAAGCAGCGGGAAAGACTATTTGTTTGAAATGCTGTCATTGGAAGAGTGCTGCGGGGAGGCGCTTGAGAATTATCGTCCGCTTCTGGAGGAAAGAGGATTTGAGGTGCAGCAGGAGCTGGGAGAGATTCTGGTGTTATCTGACAGAAGGGGACTGGAATTTTTGATAAGCCAGATCATCAGCAATTCTATCAAGTATTGCAAAGCGTCAGGAACGCCGAAACTCTGGCTGGAAGCCAGACAGGAGGAAGAATCTATTTTCTTTTGTATCAGGGACAATGGGATTGGCGTCCGGAGCTATGAGGTTCCTTTTTTGTTTGAAAAGGGCTTTACCGGAGATACCGGGACGATACGGAAAAGGGCAACGGGAATGGGTCTGTATCTTGCAAGGGAAATTGCGGATGATTTGAAGATTACGCTGGACGTCCGGACCAAATGGCAGGCGGGCTTTGAGATGACTCTGCAATTTGCCCGCCTTACCTGTCAGGATTAACCTTTACACTCGAAATCAAGTGGGTTTTCAATTAATGACGCCACCTGGAATTCATGTTTGTGTCCATCCTCGAAATCGGTGAATGCCTTTACGAAGTGGACATGTTTTCCGCCGCCGACTTCGATGGCGCATGAAGATTTGCCGCAGAATTCATGAAAATGGCCATCCGCAAAATCTGTGCGGAATTTCACTTCATGCACATGGCTTTTTCCTTCACGGATTGCTTCACCGGATACGGCACAGAAACGATGATTATGGCAGTCACGGCAATTACCTACTGTGGCAGTACTTCCAGTGATTTCATGGACATGTTTCTGATTTTTGCATTCAGGTGAATAAGACATATTTCTTTCTTCCATAAAAGAGACTCCTTTCTTTTCATCGTCTCTTTATTGTATGCCGGATCTGCGAATGCGTGAAAAGGGGATCAGGCTTTTCTTAACGCCTTCAGAATCTCACGGATTTTCGGCGTTGTCCCATAAAGCAGGACGCCGACCCGATAGATTCTTGCTGAGAGTATGCCAACGCCAAAGACGGAAACGAGAAGTATCCCAATGGACAGAGCGATCTGGTAAAATGGCACGGTGCTCATGGCAATCCGGGTGAACATGGCCATCGGTGAAGTAAACGGTACATAAGAACAAATGAGCATGGCGGTGTTGTCCACAGAGCCGCTTGACATCGAGAGCATTACGACCAGAAAAGCGATAATAAACAGGATTGTCAGAGGCATTACGGAAGTGTTAATGTCCTCCACCTTTGATGCCGTTGAGCCAATGGCTCCATACAGGAAAGCATAGATAAAGAAGCCGAGGACGAAGAAAATCAGCATATATACCAGCAGTTCAAGGGGCATATCAAAGATAGAAGCGATGACCGGATTGTCTGCCCAGAAAGATTTGTTCAGGTTGAAGAACAAAAAGGCAGAGCCGAATACTGCCACCAGTTGGATAAGGCCGGCCAGGCAGGAAGCGATGACTTTGCCAAACATCATGCTGGCGGGTTTTGCGCTGGTAATAAGAAGCTCCATGGCACGGGAGCTTTTTTCTGTCGCCACATTGGTTGCTACCATCTGCCCGTAGAGCAGGATTACCATGTACAGTGCGAAAATCATAATGTAAGTATAGAAGAAATTTTCCGCCTGATTTTTGCCGAGGCTTTCCGTCTCGTGGGAAACCGGGCAAGTCAGTATCTGCGCGGCTTCTTCGGGAGAAATACCGTGTGCGGTCATGGCATTGATACCGTAGAGATTCTGTAGAATTTCGTCTGCAGTTTCCGTGTTAAAATCGTACATGGAGAGATTGTCCACATAATAAGTATAAGAAGTCAGGTCATGGATGACGAAAGCACACTTGGCCCATCCTTCTGCAACTTTTTCTTTGATCCAGTCAAAGTCCTCCTCGGCAGTCACAACGCTGTAGTCGGGAAATGCTTCCGTAAAAGCCTGATGAATCATGTCCTCATATTCCGGTATGTCTGTAAGCACGAACATGATAGAGTCTCCGGAAGAAGTGATCGTCTCCTGTCCATCGGCAATTTCCGCACCGCCGTTTTCCTGTTCAGAAGAAATTTCGGAATCCCTGTTTTCCAGGATGGAGGAAATTCGCGGGAAAAACATGACTCCGGCAATGAGCAGCATCAAAAAGACGGTAACGCCCACGAAAATCTTATTTTTAAAATAGTTTTTCAGTTCAAATCGTAAAATTGTCTGGAATTGTTTCATAATCGTCCTCCTACTCCTGCACTCCGGCGTATTCCACAAAAATATCATTTAAGGATGGCTCAAATACCTGGATGCTGTCAATGTCATAAGTTTCCGTCAGTTTTTTCATCATTTCCTGTTTGGCGTCCGGAGAAGAAAGCTGAATCAGCAGGCTGCCATTGGAATTTTGCGTGCAGCAGGAGCCAAGCTCTGCTAGAATCTGCGCTTTCTTTTCCGAATAGACAATGAGACGGTCACGGACATAGTTTCGCTTGATTTCGTGAAGGTCGCCTTGCAGGACGATTCTGCCCCCGTTTAAAATGGCGATCTGATCGCAGAATTCCTCAATGTAATTCATCTGATGGCTGGAGAAGAGCACGATTTTTCCTTTCGTGATTTCTTCTTTTACCACATCCTTTAAGAGCATGGCGTTGACCGGGTCAAGGCCGGAGAATGGCTCATCCAAAATCACAATCTGCGGGTCGTGCGCCAGCGCCGTAATCAACTGGATTTTCTGCTGGTTGCCCTTTGAGAGCGTATCCAGACGTTTGTTCCGGTATTCTGTCATGCCAAGACGGTTTAGCCAGTAGTCCACGGCTTTGACGGCGGCTGGGCGTTTCATGCCTTTTAACTGTGCGAAATAGATGAGCTGGTCAAAGATTTTCTTTTTTGGATACAGCCCTCTTTCTTCTGGAAGATACCCAATCCCGACGGCATTATAGTCGACAGGTTTTCCGTCTATGAGGATTTCACCGCTGTCTGCGGGAAAAACATCCATCAAAATCCGTATCGTAGTGGTTTTTCCGGCTCCATTTCTTCCCAGCAGGCCGAACGCTCTGCCCCCGGCTGCATGAAAAGAAATCCCTTCCAGGACTTTTTTGTCCCCGAAGCTTTTATGAATATTTCTTAATTCCAGTTCCATAATGTTCCTCCAGTAAAAAGTGCGCAGTCCTGGCTGCGCACGAAAGATTAAAATTTAAAAGTGTCTTTCAGACAGGCCCATAGCTGGTCTTTGCCGCTGAGGTTTAACGGGGTGCCATCTTCCAGATGATACCCTTCGGCAGAAGCGCAGCCCGGATAAGCGCCTGAAAGCTGCGGCCAGCAAATGCCGATTTCCGGGTCATTCCAGGCGAGGCCGCCCTCATCGTTGGGGTGGTAGAAGTCTGTACACTTGTAGCAGAATTCGGCGCTGTCGGAAAGCACCAGAAACCCGTGTGCAAAGCCTTCCGGAATGTAGAACTGCTTTTTGTTTTCCTCTGTAAGTTCAATGCCGAACCATTTTCCGTAGCTTTCGCTGCCGCTGCGCAGATCTACCGCCACGTCAAAGACAGAGCCTTTGATGACGCGCACCAGTTTTCCCTGTGGAAAATGTTTCTGAAAATGAAGCCCGCGAAGCACGCCTTTGGTGGAACAGGACTGGTTATCCTGAACAAACTGCATGGTCAGCCCTGCTTCTTCCATATCTTTCTGGTTATAGGTTTCGACAAAATATCCTCTGGCGTCTCCGTGGACTGTTGGCGTGATGACACACAGCCCTTCGATGCCGCCCACGTTTTTTTCTACTGTAATCTGTCCCATTTTTTCCTCTTTTCTAACGCGTTTGCCGCGTTACATTGACAGGTTTGGAAGTTTCCTTCCAAACTTACATCTCCTCAAAATTAAAATCCTTTAAATAGCGGTTCAGAGCATCCTTCCAGTCAGGAAGGGGCCGAAAGCCGTTTTCTGTAAGCTTGCTTTTATCCAGACGGCTGTTGAATGGCCTTGCCGCTTTAGAAACGCCGTATTCCTCCGTGGTTACCGGGGTTACGGTGACGCGTGCATATTCTTTGTGTCCCAGTTCTGCCGCCTGCCGGAAGATTTCAGTGGTGAAATCATGCCAACTGATATAGCCGCCCTCGTTGGTCGCGTGATAATATCCGTATTTCTCCGTTTCAATCATATCTACCAGGAGCCTTGCAAGGTCATACGTGTAAGTAGGCGTTCCGATCTGGTCGCTGACTACCCGGAGCTGCTCATATTTTCTTCCCAGATTTAACATGGTACGGATGAAATTTTTACCGTTTTTCCCGAATACCCATGCGATTCGGATCCCTGGCCAGC
>CAJKKX010000068.1 GCA_905200565.1 uncultured Lachnospiraceae bacterium | reverse complement strand
AAGCCGTTTCGCCCACGGGAGCTGATCGCCCGGATTCGGAATGCCCTGCGGAAATCGGAGCCGGTTTCTTCTGTTTTTCGAATCTATGGGCTTGATGTCGATACTGCCAGCGGAATCGTAAAAAAGGAGGGGGAAGAGGTCTTGCTTTCTGCACTGGAATATCGTCTGCTTCTGGTCTTTATCAATCATCCGAAGGGGATTATTACACGGGACAGGCTGCTGAATGAGCTGTGGGATGCGGCCGGGGAGTTTGTCACGGACAATACGCTGACCGTATATATCAAACGTCTCAGGGAAAAGATTGAGGAGGATTCGGCAAACCCGAAGATTATCCTGACGGTTCGGGGTATCGGATACCGGCTGGGAGGTAAGAATGTTTCGGAATAGGGAACTTCGTCAGTTTGCGGTTGTTTTTTTCTGTATCGCTGCGGTGACAGTGAGGATGGGATTTGCGTTAGGGATCAAAGCGGGGCTGCTTTCTGTTTTTTCGTCCGCTGTTTTTGGGGCGGTATTTTTTTCGTTTACAAAAGCCAGGTATCAAAGGCTTTCCAGTCTTTCGGAACAGATCGACCAGGTAGTGCACAATCCCGGATATTTCTATATTGAGGATGAGGAGGAGGGCGAACTTTCTATTCTGCAAAGTGAGATTACCAAGATGACGCTGCGCATCCGGGAGCAGAATGAAGCGCTGAAAAAGGAAAAAGAATATCTTGCCGATTCTCTTGCCGACATTGCACATCAGCTCCGCACGCCGCTTACATCCGCCAATCTTCTTGTGTCTCTGCTGGAGAAAAACCCGGAGGAGAGTGATAGGAAAGAATTGCTTCGTGAAATGGCGGCTCTGTTTGCGCAAATGGAGTGGCTAACGAATTCTTTGTTGAAATTATCCCGCCTGGATGCGGGAATCGTAGTTTTTCAAAATGTGCCGATTGATGTAAAGAGTCTGCTTCATGCGGCTGTCCGTCCCCTTTTGTTTTCTATGGAACTGCACAGTATTTCGGTAACAACAGAAGTGCCGGATGGAATGGTGATGCAGGGGGATATTGGCTGGCTGTCCGAAGCCATCCGGAATATTTTAAAAAATTGTATGCAGAGTACGGGAGATGGAGGAAGAATCGAGATTACCGGGAGAGATACGCCGGTGTTCAGTGAGATTACCATTCACGACAACGGGGCAGGGTTTGAAAAGGAAGACCTGCCGCATTTGTTTGAACGGTTTTATCGAGGGAAAAATGAGGATACCGCAGGATATGGCATCGGACTGGCGCTTTGCAAAAGGATTATTACCCGGCATGGAGGGACGATTACCGCCAAGAATCATCCGCATGGCGGCGCCGTATTTTCGATTCGTTTCTTAAAGTGACGAATCTCTCACGGAAAAGTCACCAGGATGTAAGGGGGAGGTTCTATGATATGAGTGAAATTAGAAAAAGGAGGCTCATAGAATGGAGTTTTTAAAGGTCGAAGATTTGTGCAAGGTCTATGGAAAAGGGGAGAATCAGGTTACGGCGCTGGATCATGTTTCACTTACGGTTGCAAAGGGTGAGTTTGTGGCAATTATCGGTTCTTCCGGTTCCGGCAAATCCACGCTGCTTCATGCAATCGCCGGAGTCGATGTGCCGACGAGTGGAAAGATCTATTTAAACGGGCAGGACGTCTATGCAGGGAGCAATGAAAAGCTGGCGATTTTCCGCCGCCGTCAGGTGGGACTGATTTACCAGTTTCACAATCTCATTCCAACCTTGAATGTCGTGGAGAACATCACGCTGCCCATTCGGATGGATAAGAGGAAGGTGAACAGGGAACGGTTGGAAGAGCTTTTGGAGCTTTTAGGGCTTCAGGAGCGGAGAGGGCATCTGCCGAACCAGCTTTCCGGAGGTCAGCAGCAGCGTGTGGCAATCGGGCGCGCGCTGATGAATGCCCCGGCGGTCATGCTGGCAGATGAACCCACGGGCAGCCTGGACAGCCGGAACGGAGCGGAAATTGTCAAGCTGTTAAAAGAAAGCAACCGGAAATACGGGCAGACGCTGCTTCTTGTTACGCATGATGAGAACATCGCTTTGCAGGCTGAGCGTATTCTTACGATTGCGGACGGAAAAGTGGTGCGGGATGAGAGGCAGGTGGAGGGAAAATGAACATTTTTCATAAAATCGTTTTGCACGGGCTTAAAAAGAATCGGACGCGAACGCTTGTAACGGTGATAGGAGTGGCTCTTTCAGCGGCTTTAATTACGGGAGTTTCTACTCTGATCGTATCCCTGCAAGCTTATATGATAAATGGAGCAGTCATAAAGTACGGCGACTGGCAAGTAGCATTTCCGGAGGTGGATTCTGCATTTATACAGGAACAGACAACTGATGAAAGAATAGAAAGCGTCATCTCCTTTGAAAATATAGGATATGCGGATTTGGCAGGAGGGGAGAACCCGGATAAGCCCTATCTGTTTCTTGCCGGATTTGACGACCGCACGTTTGACGCATTGCCGGTCACGCTTCTTTCGGGGAGGATGCCAGAAAACAGCGGGGAGATTCTGGTTCCGGCACATGTCGCGTCAAATGGCGGCGTGAAGATTTCCGTAGGCGATACCCTGACCCTTGCAGTCGGTACGCGTCAGGCGGGGGGCGAAGCGCTGAATCAGCACGACGCCTACCGCCAGGGAGAAGAAATGCTGTCGCCTGTGGAGAAAAGAACTTATCGTGTTGTGGGTATTTGTCAGAGACCCGTGTTTGAAGAGCGTCTGTCTCCCGGCTATACTTTGGTTACGGTGCAGGATACAGAGAGTAGGAAGGGAAACTACAGTACGTTTGTCAGGTTGAAAAAGCCGGGGGAGATTTCTGGTTATGTGGAGCATGAGGCAGAGAAGCATGATTATTTTTTAAATGACGAGGTTTTGCGTTTCATGGGACTTTCCAGCAATAAAATGTTTAATACCATGCTCTATTCGGCGGGGGCCGTCCTGATTGCCCTGGTCATGCTTGGATCGGTGTTTCTGATTTATAATTCGTTCAGCATTTCCCTGAATGAACGCACGCGTCAGTTCGGAATTCTTATGTCAGTGGGAGCCACAGAAAAGCAGCTAAAAAATTCTGTTTTATTTGAGGGGCTTTGTATTGGCGCAGTCGGGATTCCCATTGGCATTTTGGCCGGGATTCCAAGTATTCAGCTTGTGCTTTCGCTGGTGAATCAGAATTTTTCGAATATCCTTTATACAGATGTACCGCTGACCCTGAAAGCGCCGGTTTCGGTGCTGATGGCAACTGTTATCATTAGTATGGTTACGATTCTGATTTCGCCGGCTATTCCGGCGAGGAAGGCAGCGAGGATGCCGGTGATGGAATGTATTCGCCAGACAAATGAAGTCACTGTGGGGGATAAGGATGTACGGACGTCAAAACTCGCAGAGCGTATTTACGGGCTGGAAGGAACGCTTGCGTTGAAAAGCTTTAAGAGAAACCGGCGGCGTTATCGCAGTATTATCCTGTCTCTGACATTAAGTATGGTGTTGTTTGTGGGTACCAGTTCTTTTTCTGAAGATTTAAAACAGGAGATGGGAACAGAATCAGCAGATTTGAGCTATGATATCAGTTTTTGCACACAGGATATGGAGGATGAAGAGCTGCTCGCGCTTTATCAGAAAATGAAGACCGCAGAAGGCGTCACGGAAAGTTCCTGTCAGGCGCTTTTCGGGTATACCTGTACCGTCCGGACAGATGAGCTGTCAGAGGCTTACCGGGAATATGAAGGAAAGAATCTGCGGGATGGAACTACGGAGCTTTTGGCGGAAGTGAGATTTCTGGATGATGATTCCTGGGAGAAAGTGATTCGGGAGATGGGGCAGGATATCGGCGCATATACGGAGAAAGAAGGCAAGCTTCCAGTCATCGCAAGGATGGAGGGAAACGGCGGCACGGACGGGGAAGATACCAAGCCTGCGGAACTGTTTCAAGGGTCTTCGGTTTACGCCGCTTTGATTCCGAGGGAAAATGGAAAAACGGCTTTGGACAAGAAATGTCAGGTGGAGCTTATCTGTGCCAGGGAGGTGGCACTGGATAC
Organism: uncultured Lachnospiraceae bacterium; assembly: GCA_905200565.1. The sequence goes on along the minus strand of CAJKKX010000068.1, from coordinate 4,935 downwards.
GCCGCCATATGAAGAAGAGGAATTGCAGACGCCGTATTCCCTTCAGATTCTGGCTCCCTGGTCACAAAAGGAGGAGCTTGCGCCTTCCGACGCACTGGTTAAGGGCATGTTGTTTCAATCAGAGGCTCCCACGCAGTCGGCAGAGCAGATGCAGACGATGATCGAGGGGGAAAGTGTTACTGCCAGTTATACGATCCAGAATGTTTATGAGTTGCTTGAACAACAGCGGAATATCCTGTTTGTTGTGAATCTGTTTACCGGTGTTTTTATTCTTATGATTTCTCTGATAGCGATAGCAAACGTGCTTAACACGATTTCTACGAATATCCGTCTCCGAAGAAGAGAACTTGCTATGCTTCGTTCTGTAGGGATGTCCGACAGGGATTTTAATAAGATGATGCGTTTTGAATGTATCCTTTATGGAGTGCGGACGATGCGGCTTGGTCTGCCGACGGCGGCAATTCTTTCCTGGCTGATTTACAGGGGGTTGGATGCAGGAGGTGGAGATATTACGTTTTCCCTTCCGTGGAAGAGTCTTGCAATCAGTGCGGTGGGAATATTTCTTGCGGTATTTCTGTCTATGGTGTATGCTACAAAGAAGATCAGAAAAGAGAATATCATTGATGCACTTCGGGATGAAATGACTTAAAAAGTATGGTCTGAAATTTGAGAGGAAAGGATAAGCATGAAGAAAAAGCGAAAAAAGCAGCATCGCATCAGAAAAATATGTTTGGGCCTGCTGCTTTCCTGCTTCTGTATCCTGGTGGGAGCCGGTGTCTTTTTCGGGATCAGAGGATATGGATTGTACCGGGAAGCAACAGCGGAAGAATCGCTGGAGGAGAGAATTGAAAAAGTCCGCAGCATAGAACATTTCACCCGCTATTCAGAAATGCCGCGGTTTTACAGACAGGCGGTGATATCGGTGGAGGATCACAGATTCTGGGAACATTATGGCATTGATCCGATTGCGGTTACACGTGCCGTATGGACCAATTTGAAAACGATGTCGTTTGCGGAGGGAGGAAGCACCATTACGCAGCAGCTTGCCAAAAACCTGTTGTTTACGCAGGATAAAAGGATTGAGCGGAAGGTGGCGGAAGTGTTTGCGGCATTTGAGATAGAAGCTGAATATACGAAGGAAGAAATTTTTGAATTATATGTAAATGCGGCGTATTTTGGCAGCGGATATTATGGAATCTATCAGGCTGCCAGGGGGTATTTTGGAAAAGAGCCGATGGAGCTGAATGATTATGAGTCAGCCATGTTAGCGGGAATTCCAAACGCACCGTCCGCTTATTCCCCGGATACCAGTAAGGAGATGGCTTTTCGGCGTGTGAAGCAGGTGCTGGACAGTATGGTGCGGCATAAAATCATCACACGGGAGGAAGTGGGAAGAATCGAGAGAGAGAAAGAGTAACGTTTTTGCAAGAATATTCGGGGAAATGGGAATACTATTGCAGATAAAATAAAAATAACAGATCAAAGTGAGACGGAGGGGATTTTATGTGTACGGCAGTGACTTATAAGACAAGGGATTTTTATTTTGGCAGAACACTGGATTATGATTTTTCCTATGGAGATGAAGTGACGATTACGCCCCGGAATTATCCATTTCATTTCCGCCATGTGGGGACGATGCCAAAGCATTATGCAATGATCGGGATGGCGTATGTTAAGGAGAATTATCCCCTGTATTATGAGGGGGTGAATGAAGCCGGGCTTGGAATGGCGGGGTTAAACTTTGTGGGAAACGCCGTATACAGGGAAAAAGAGGCAGGAAAGGATAATGTAGCGCAGTTTGAATTTATTCCCTGGATACTGGGACAGTGCGCTTCGGTAAAAGAGGCAAGAGTTCTTTTGGGGAGAATCAATCTGATCAACACGCCGTTCTGTAAGGAGCTGCCGATTGCGGATCTTCATTGGATGATTGCAGACGGTAAGGAAGCGATTACGGTAGAGTCGGTCAGGGAAGGAATTCGGATTTATGAGAATCCGGCGGGCGTTCTGACTAACAATCCTCCTTTTGACGAGCAGATGTTTCAGTTGAATAATTATATGAATCTGTCGCCAAAGGCTCCGCAGAATCATTTCTGCAAACAGCTTCCTTTACATGCGTACAGCCGGGGGATGGGAGCGCTGGGGCTTCCGGGAGATCTGTCTTCCCAGTCCCGCTTTGTCAGGGCTGCTTTTGTGAAGATGAATTCTGTTTGCGGGGATTCGGAGGCGGAAAGCGTCAGCCAGTTTTTCCATATCATGGGGTCTGTTGACCAGCAAAGAGGGTGCTGCGAGGTGGGGGATGGAAAATTCGAGATTACGATCTATACATCCTGCTGCAATGCGGACAAAGGAATCTATTACTATACAACTTATGACAATCATCAGATCACGGCAGTAAATATGTATAAAGAAAATCTGGACGGCACAGAATTGATTCGTTATTCCCCGGTCTATGGAGAACAAATAAAAATGCAGAATTAAACGGATATGGGAATACTCCCTCAATTTTAAAAATGGAATTGGGGGAGTATTAAAAAACCAAGTTTCTTCTTTTCTTATTTTGTGTTTGTATCCAGAAGCCGGTAAATTTCTTCTGTTTCTGCATTTGGATATGCCATTGCCATGTTGTAAATATTACGGATGGAATCAGGTTCTTCTTCAAGCTCCTCTGCAATAAGTGAAAGGGGCTTGTTCTTTTTTATTTTTCGCTGGATGAAAGAGATGAGATATAATTTTTGAGCCTCCTGTTTTACAGCTTTCAGCCTGTCCTGCATTAATTCATCCAGCCTGTCCCGCATTAATTGATTCATTTTATCTTGCATCATTTCTTCAAATAATTCTTCCAATGCTGCACACATCGTATTTTCCTCCTCAAATTGGTTCCTGTTTGCGCGGACGATGATGTCCATGACGGATTCATACAGGATATGGTTTTTGTGTTTTTGGTATTCGGAAACCAGCCATTCGGTTTCTGCTTTTTGCTTCAAATCGTTTGTCAGGCTCTTGAGCCACAGATTTTCTGTCTCAGAAAGTTCCGCGGTGATGATAAGCTGGATGAGGATAATATCACCGTTTATATAATAAATCCCTGCTTCCTGTTCGCAAATGGTATATCCACGGTTTTCCAGCAGATGTCTGGCGAGTTTCCGGGGATATTGTTTACATACAAAGGAAATTGTCAGTTCCTCCATAGGGATGCTGTCAGAGCCGCCTGTGTCTGCTTTATAAAAACAGGCATACCCATACACACGGTAAAAATCATCTATGCTCAGGTAGTCTGTCGGACTTTTATATTCGATGATATTCCAGGTTTTAAAAATCCTTCCGATGTTCTTTTTTACCGGGTAATTTGGTTCCTTTTTTATAATCAGAACATCGATTTCTTTTGGCTTTGTGCCAAGCTGATGCTCATTTTCAAAAATGAGCCGGTCAGCTTCGTCTTTCAATTCAATTTGAAGTCCGGCATAAAAGGCAGGGTGCCATTGCAGCCGTTCCTTTGGATCTTTGGTTTCTTCCATAAAAATCTCCTTTTTGTCGTCAGGAGATTTTCAACTTTCGAAAACTCCTGCTAATACTGTGGTAGAAGCATGAATTTTCTGAAAGTGGCAGGTGTAAGAAGAAGTGTCTGCCTGTTAGAAATGTTTTTAGATATTCGAAAGATGTTCGAATACAGAACCTCAGGAAATATGCTTTGAAAGAAGTATAACATGATATGAACGCAAAAGTAAAGAGAAAAATGAAATAAAATAGAGAAAATGAAAAGCAACATTTTAATTATGGATAAATTCAGGAAAAGAAAAATAGAAAATTTTAAAAGAAACGCCCCGCAATCTAACGGGGCATTTCAGAAAGGATAGATTAGATGGTTTCTTTCTGTCGTTGCTTAATAATGAAGAGAATTACGAAAACCAGAATAAAGCCAACCGGTAATGCAATCAGGGACAGGAAGGATGGAACCAGTCCTGCAATTAGATAACATATAAAAGAGATTGCAGCGATAAAGATTGCGTAAGGAAGCTGCGTGGAAACGTGATTTACGTGATTACACTGCGCACCTGCGGAAGCCATGATCGTGGTATCTGAAATTGGAGAGCAGTGGTCGCCGCAAACAGCTCCGGCCATACATGCGGAGATAGAGATAACCAGCAGGTTTCCGTCTGAATTTGCGAATACGGCTACGACAATCGGAATCAGGATACCGAAGGTTCCCCAGGAAGTACCGCTGGCAAATGCGAGTCCGCAGGCTACCAGGAAAATGATAGCAGGGAGGAATCCCATAAGTCCCCGTGCCGCATGCTCCATAGAATCCGCTACAAAAACAGCAGCGCCCAGGCTGTCAGTCATTGCCTTTAATGTCCAGGCAAAGGAAAGGATCAGGATGGCGGGAACCATAGCCTTGAAGCCTTCCGGCAGACATTCCATACAATCATGGAAGGACATAACCTTTCGAATCAGATATAAAACAATCGTGATAATCAGTCCGAAGAAGCTTCCGAATACCAGTCCGACAGAAGCGTCACTGTTAGAGAAAGCGGTGATAAAATCTGCACCCTCGAAAAAGCCTCCGGTATAAATCATACCGATGACACAGCAGATAATCAGAGAGAGGATTGGGATGATCAGATCCAGAACCGTTCCTTTGCTGGATACAGGGCCGTTCTCGCTGTTTGCATAAGGACGATCCGGTGTGGTATAGATATCTCCTTTCTGTATTGCATTCATTTCATGGGTTTTCATTGCGCCAAAGTCCACTTTCAAAAGAACCAGAGCAACCATCATGAAAATAGTCAGAAGAGCATAAAAGTTATACGGAATTGCACGGATAAAGAGGCTGAGACCGTCTTCGCCCTCAACAAAACCGGTAACTGCCGCCGCCCAGGAAGAAATCGGGGCGATAATGCAGACAGGTGCGGCTGTGGCATCAATCAGATAGGAAAG
>CAJKKX010000067.1 GCA_905200565.1 uncultured Lachnospiraceae bacterium | reverse complement strand
TACCCGGTAGGGCGATTCGTAGAATATTATGGTACGCGTCTCCTCTTTCAGTTGTTCCAATCGTTTGTTTCGCCCCTTCTTCTGCGGAAGGAATCCTTCGAAACAGAAACGGTCTGCCGGGAACCCGCTCTGTATCAGTGCGGGAACAAAAGCCGTAGCTCCGGGAAGCGTCTCCACCTCCACGCCGTGCGCGATGCAGGTACGCACGAGCAGGAAACCGGGGTCGGAAATGCCCGGTGTCCCCGCATCCGTAATCAGGGCGACATTCTTTCCCTCCTGCATCTGACGGATCAGATCCTTCGCCTTCTCAATTTTATTGTATTCATGATAGCTCGTCATCGGTGTCTTAATCTCAAAATGGTTCAGCAGCTTAATGCTGTTGCGTGTGTCTTCCGCCGCGATCAGATCCACCTCCTGCAGGGTATGCAGCACGCGCAGCGTCATATCCTCCAGATTCCCTATCGGCGTCGCACACAAATATAATTTCCCCGCCATGTCATCCTCCTCAATACCCATACACATCATAAATCTCGTCGGTATACACACCCGGTTCTTTATATACGATCAGCGGTTTTTCCACCGTAATGCGGCTTTTTCCGCCCTTCAGCCCCTCGATCAGGACCATGTTCGGTTCCTTATCAATATAGGGGTAAACCAGCTTCATCCGTTTTGGCTCCAGATGATATTTCACCATCATCGTCATGATCTCCGCCAGCCGGAACGGACGATGCACCATATAGAACCTGCCGTTCTCACGCAAAAGTCCGGACGCCTGTCCGATCACATCCTCCAGCGTGCAGAGAACTTCATGACGCGCGATCGCTTTCGGCAGCTCCGGATTTACAAGTCCATGGTTCCCTGTCATGTACGGGGGATTGGATGTCACCACATCAAAAGAGGCTCTTCCAAACATGGACACAGCCTCTTTAATATCTCCTTCTACTATGGAAATCCTGTCCGACAATTCGTTCAGCTCCACGCTCCGCCGCGCCATATCCGCACTTTTTTTCTGAATCTCCAGCCCGGTAAAATGCTCCCCAGGCGTCTTCGCCTCAAGCAGGATCGGGATGATTCCCGTACCAGTGCCGAGATCCAGAACATGCTCGCGCTCCCGCACCCTGGCAAAACCAGAGAGAAGTACCGCATCCATCCCAAAGCAAAACCCGTCTCTGCTCTGGATAATGCGGTAGCCATTGCGCTGCAGATCGTCTATCCTCTCGCCCTCATAAAGCTCAATCTTCATTTAGCCTGGATTTTCCTTCCCTTTTTTCCTTCTTTTCCATCGCTTCCAGCTCGGCAAGCTCCCAATCTTTTTCCTGCCGATTATCTTTCTCCCGATCCTTGTCCTGTCGGTTATCTTTCCTGCGTTCCTTCTTTCTGCGCGGCTTAAATTTCAGCTCCTGTACCGGATATTCGCGCAGTTCCTTTTCATCGTCCGCATCTACCAGTACCTTCACTGTCTGGCGCAGCACATTAACGCTCTGCACCTCGCCCTTCAGTCCGTCCACAGTCGTCACATAATCGCCGTTGTTCGGCAGGCGGCTGTTCAGATATTCATACGTCTCTTCTTCATTTTTCAGACAGCACATCAGTCTGCCGCAGACGCCCGAAATTTTTGTCGGATTTAAAGAAAGGTTCTGCTCCTTTGCCATCTTGATAGAGACCGGCGCAAACTCCGACAGATACGAATGACAGCAGAGCGGCCGCCCGCAGGAGCCGACGCCGCCCAGAATTTTCGTCTCATCGCGCACGCCAATCTGGCGAAGTTCAATTCTCGTCTTAAAAACAGACGCCAGATCCTTCACCAGCTCACGGAAATCAATACGTCCGTCCGCTGTAAAGTAGAATAACACTTTATTGTTATCAAAAGTGTATTCCGCATCAATCAGTTTCATTTCCAGCTTATGCTTGCGGATTTTTTCCTGACATATTTTATATGCTTCCTTTTCTTTTATGTGATTTCTGCGCACCCGCTCGTCGTCCTCCGCCGTAGAGATGCGCAGAACCGGCTTGAGCGGCTGGACCACGGTATTCTCCGGCACATCGCGCGTTCCGGTGACCACCCGCCCGTACTCAATTCCGCGCGCAGTCTCAACGATCACATGCTCGCCGCGTTTTATCATCATATTCTTCGGATCAAAATAATAAATTTTTCCGGCGGTGCGAAATCTGACTCCAACTATCTTTGTCATGCTATTCTCCATTCTCTTTTATCAAAAGGAACAACAGTTCCATCGTCAATTCAAAATTTACATTTGCCGTCAAACGTGTCCTGGCTTTCTGAATGCCCTCCAGGATCCGCTCGATCCCCTCATAAGAGATGCACCGCGTCTGTTCCTGGATAGCGCGCAGATTTTCGCGGAAAATAATACCATTCGCATCGTTTGTCGCCTTAAAATACAGCACGTCACGGTACCAGACCGCAAGGATATCCAGATAATCGCGGACATCCACCTTAAACTCAGATACCGCCTTCACCGCCGCCGAGATCTCCCCGATATCCATGTCCTTCAGATGTGTCAGCAGATGGATAGCCGCTCCCTTAATCTCATTAAAATTTTCCGACGTCGCAAGCTGCACGGCTTTTCCAATATTTCCCTGCGCAAATGCAACACAAATATCCGCCTGATAATCCGGAACCTTCACATGTTCCATAAGATATGTGCGTACCTGAGAATCCGGTACCGGCTTGGTATTCAGCATCACGCAGCGCGACAAAATCGTCGGCAGGAGCGACGCTGCATTTGTGGTAAGAAGCAGCACCACCACATAAGAGGGCGGCTCCTCAATCGTTTTTAAGAGTGCATTCTGCGCCTGCATCGTCATCTTTTCCGCATCGCTCACAATATATACCTTATATGGGCTGCTGTACGGGCGGACCTGCACATCTTCCACGATCTGCTCACGGATATCATCCACACTGATGCTGTTCGGTTTTTCATGTGTGACCTCCATGATATCCGGGTGATTTCCGCTGTTCGCCTGGCGGCATGAGTGACATGTATCACATGGTTTTTCTTCATCACTCTCACAGTTCAGCGCTTTTGCAAACACGCGTGCGATCGTCTTTTTTCCGGAACCCTTTTCCCCGTTTAAAATATAGGCATGAGATACCTTATTTGTCGCAATCGCATTCTGCAGATGCCCGATCACATCCTTATGCCCGATAATCTGACGAAATCCTTTCATGCCCTGCTCCCTTCTTTCTGGCACTGACGAATATAATCCGCAATCTCCTGCATACATTCCTCACGCTCGTTATCATTGCAGAAGCGTTTTGTAATCCCCGCCTTCTGTAAATTCTCCTCAGAAAAATCTTCTGCATCCGCCAGAAATCTTCTGCACATTTCCTCAAATTTGCGATTCTGCGGTTTGCGCTCCCGCTTCAGCGCGCGCTCCAGGCGATTGCCGTCGTCTACCTCTATATAAATGGGAATGACCTTCCCATCACCATAATATTCCTTTAATTTCACATACGATTCCAGCGTCCCGATCGCAATATAATCGTAATGCTCCAGGTCCGTATGCTCATCGTCCACAGTAAAATATTTCCAGATACCATGAACCGTATGATACGCGCGCAGCTCTATGATTTTTCCCTGGCGCTGCAGCTCATCCGCTTCATCCTCCGTGACAAAATGATACTCCACGCCGTCGGTTTCCTTCTCACGAATGGGTCTGGTCGTATACATCACAAGATTTCTGAGACCAAGCTCTTCTCTTTCTGATACGTCTTTAAAAATAGTATCTTTTCCGGTAGAGCTTTTCCCCATGATATAAAATAATTTCCCCATTTCGGCCCTCTTTACTGCTATGTTCTCGCATCTTTAATCATACTATAAAAAGGTTATCCGTGTCAAATAATATCGGGATTTCGTTCTCCTCACCGTTTCCGTTTAATATATTGTATTTACAACATTTCCTTTATTTCATAGCGATATCCGCTTTCTTCCATCAGCTTCAGATACGGCTTCGGATCAAAGTATTCCGGTGAGAATACCCCGGCGTCCTTCCAGATACCACGCCCGATCAGCTCCAACGCCAGCGCCGCCCCAAAACCGGTCTGAGCCGTCACCGCCTGGCTGCCCCAGCGTTTCATAGATTCCTGGTTATCGAAGGGCTGATACAGGAAGTATTCCTTCCTCTTCCCGTCCTTCTTTCCAATACAATGAACACCTACCAGCATCATACCGGTCATCTCATCGCCAATATCCTTCGGCTGCGGCGCGCACGCCGCCACCACGTCGCGCGGTACGACCTGCACATCTCCCACCTGCACCGGATGGATGCCGCGCAGCCCCAGCTTATCCAGCACCGTTAAGGCTGTGATAAGATTTTCGTCGAGACTGATCTTGAAGGTTGCTTTCTTCAGACCGTACTGCTTCAGATAGCGCGGCAATGTCACAACCTCCTCATGCTCCACCTTCACCAGTGTGTTGCATCCGACGCCCTCCGGCATCTCAAAGGTCTCCTGCCCGGCAAACGCTTTTTCCACAAGAAATCCGCCTTTATCCTCATCATATTCCACATTTGGGTTCATCACCTCATCCAGCACAGTCCACACATTAAAACCAAACATGATGTCGTCAGGATCTGCTCCGGGGACAGACAGATTGCCTCCATCCTTCACATGCGCCTCATAAATTTCATCCAGCAGCTCTGTGGCTGCATATTTTGCAAATACATTTACAACACCCGGATCGATCCCAAGACAGATCACCGCCATCTGCCCCTTCGCGTGCCATGCCTCATGACGGTCAAAATTGTATTTCGTCATTGGCTCCAGATAGCTGTTTTCGATGCCCAGGCCGTAAGCCGGCTCATCCATCGGCACCGACCAGGTGCCCATGCTGGCATAATTGCAGCCTGTCTCAAATGCCGCGTCAAATATCATGTTGCTTGCAAAGGGAGGCGCTGCATCCATCACAAAATCAATATGATGTGTGCGGATGAGCTGCTTCATTTCCTCCCGATCTGTCGCATTCACCTTCGACACTGCAAAGCGCGTATCATCTCCAAGCATCGCCGCCACTTCCCGCGCTCTTTTCGCATCATAATCGCAGATCAGCACATAGGGAAGCCATGTGCCTTCCGGATCCCTCCACTGCATGATCTTCAGAATGCTCTCCCCGACAGCACCCGCTCCTACCAGCATCATCCTCATGATAACGTTTCCTCTCTTTCACTCTCTTCCAAAGCGGCACAGACGCGTCCCGGATCCCATCGATCCCTGCGCTCATCGCTCCCTGACTCATCGATCCCTGCGCTCATTGATCCCTGGTTCATCGATCCCTGGCTCATTGATTCCTGGCTCATCGATCCCTGGTTCATCGATCCTTGACTCATCAATTCCTGGCTCATCGTCTGCGTCTTTTCACTGCCAGCGCTGTAACTCCCGCGACAACTGCCAGCGCGATCAGCACCCACGCCCACACTGGCATATCGTTGATATTAAAGCAGCGCACACTGATCCACATTTTGTTAATCGCTTCATTTTGCGCATCATCAAAATAGATCATGATCGACGACCTTGCAATCGCATCCTGCGACGGATACTGCGCAGAAAGCTGTCGTCCCACCTGGTCCGCCGGAGCCGTGATCACATAATCCTCACTGTTTTCATCCTCTGTAAAGAAATAGCTGATATCATAATCAACAACCTCTTCCTCATCCTCTTCGGCGCCATAGCACCAGTCGGCATACTCAAAAATCCGCTCATCCTCTCCGCCGGAAATCACAGAGGTGTAACCGATATAATACATATTGCGGATAACATTATCCGCTCTGGAGTTAAAATTAATGAACGCCTCGGCAGCGTGCTGCTTTGCTGCGTCGCCTCTGATACCGTTTTTCAGCATCACCCAGCCGTCAAAATAAATATTGGTGGATTCCTTCGGCACCGCAAACGCCAGCGTAAACTCATCCTCATCCGCCTGATCCATGGTATACACTGCATCGCCGGACCACTGGTAGTTTGCCGCCACCTTTCCCGTCACCATATCTGCTTTTCCGGAATCTGTCTCAAAAGAATATGCGTTATTTTTCACATCCTGTAAATAATCCTGCACCAATGCGATCGTCTCGGAAGATGTATCGTTCATCTCCTCTTCGAGGTTTTTCTGATAATCCGCATCCTGCAGAAATTCCTCAGACGTAAGTAAATCTGATTTCAGTGCGCCCACTGCCGCAAAATAAGAATCACGCACATTGTCCTTGATCGTCACCTGCCGGTAATACGCCGGATCGTCTAAAATCTTCCAGCTCGATGCATCCTCCTCCGACACAAGATCGGGATTGTACACGATCCCGGTGATGCCCCACATATAGCCTGCTGCGTACTTCGCCCATGCCTCTCCGTTAATCTCTTTTGTCTCAAAAATCGAACGGATATAGGGAGATACTCCATTTATATAATAATTATTTTCATCCGATGTGTCAAAAAATTCCTCCGACAGCGGCACAAGCTGCCCCTGCGCCATCAGCTTCATGATCATGTACTCGGAAGGGCAGACGAGGTCGTATTCATCACCCAAAGTCAGCATATTGTAGAGATCCTCGTTTGTTCCAAAGGTAGAATACTCCACATTTACCTTAATCCCATAGGTTTCCAGATACCACTCCTCGAAATCCTCCACCATGGAATTTATGCCGATAACGTCCCCGCTCTCCAGATCGATCGTCTCTTCCTCATCCCAGTCGCCAAGGTCAATATATTCCTCCCAGTTGCACACCCGCAGCGTAACCTCCGGGATGTTTCCCGGCTGTTCCGCCTGCATATCTCCTGTTGTTTCCGTTGCATCTGCCTGCGCGTCTCCTGTTGTTTCCGTTGCATCCGCCTGTGCGTCTCCTGCCACCTGTGTTGCATCCGCCTGCGCATCTCCTGCTGTCTGTGTTGTATTTTCCTGCGCGTCACTGGCTGCAAATGTGATCACAGGCATCGCATCACACAGTAAGACGCTGCAGAGAACCGCCGCAGCAATTCTTTTTTTCCATTCGCTCCCCGTACCTCCCGGAAGTATCGCGCGGGCGAACGGACGGCGTTCGAAAAAATGCTTTTTCTTTTTCATCCTTATCACACCTCCGCCCTTTCCGATGGCTCTTTCTGAGCCCGCAGGTTCATCAGAACAACGATCAGAATAACGACCGCAAAGATTACCGTAGACAATGCCCACAGCGCCGTTTTGATCGTTGTCTGAGAACCTTTCGTTGCATTTACCACGTAGGTACTGATGGTGTCAAAGGTAGCCGGCTTTGTATAAGTTGCAACAAAATAATCGTCCAGAGACAGTGTAACCGCCAGCGCAAAGCCGGACACGATTCCCGGAAGGATCTGCGGAATCACGACCTTCCAGAGCGCTTCCGCCGGCGTTGCCCCCAGATCCAGCGCTGCCTCATAAATGCTCGGATCCATCTGCTTCAGCTTCGGGACAACCGACAGGAAAACAAACGGTGCGCATAATGTCACGTGGCCTGCGAGCAGCGGCACAAAGGTATCCTTGCTCACCCCCAGAACCACTACAAGCAGGATGCAGATAGAAAATCCGGTCACAACATCCGCATTCACGACCGGCACCTGGTTCACTGTGGAAAGTGCAGATGATACGCGCTTTCCGCTGTAAAAAGAACCAATTGCCCCCATCGTACCGAGCAGCGTTGCAATCGCTGCCGCCGAAAATGCCAGTGCGATCGTTCCAACGATCATATCCCGCAGCTCAGGCGTCGTAAATAATGTCACATAATTTTTCAGAGAAAATCCACGGATCGCGCCAATCTGTGTGGCATCCGTAAAGCTGTACACTGCCAGAACAAGAATCGGCAGATATAAAAACAACAGGACAAATGCAATTATCACGCCTTTCCAGACTTTCTTCATCATAGCAGTGCACCCCCTCTCGGATTTTCTTCCTCTTCCATACCCTTCGTCAGCAGCGTAAACAGACAGATAATCGCCAGAAGGATCAGTGCGATCATCGAACCGCCGTTCCAGTTATAAGCCGCAAAATAACTGCTGATCAGACTTCCCATAATGTATGTGCTGTTATACAGCATATCCAGCACCACATAGTTTGTCATTGCCGGCAGAAATACCATAGCAATACCGCTTACGATTCCCGGCACCGAGAGCGGCAATGTCACTTTTAAAAATGCTTCGCGGTCATTCGCCCCCAGATCCCGCGCCGCCTCCAGCAGCGATTCATCCAGCTTCACGATCGTATTGTAGATCGGCAGGATCATAAACGGAAGAAAATCATAGGTCATGCCAATTACCGCGTTAAGAAACGGATAATATGCCAGGTTATTTTCAATTAATGTAAGAATTTCCTTCAGCGCCGTAATGCGCAGAGAAAAATTTATCCACATCGGCATAATAAAAATCATCACGATCACCGACTTTGCTTTCAGTTTACTCTTTGCAAGAATATACGCCGTTGGGTATGCAAGCAGCAGACAGACTGCTGTCGTCGTGAGCGAGATTGCAAAGCTGTAGCAAAGCGTTCCCAGCGTGTTCGGGTTCGTGAAAAACCCGGTCAGATTTGACAGCGTAAACTGCCCCTGCCCGTTTGTGAACGCGTAATAGATCAGCACCAGAAGCGGCGCAACCACAAAAAGCGCCAGAAAAAGCGCATAGGGGATTCCCAGACTTTTTCTGGAAAATGATATTTTTCCCATCGCTCCCCCTCCTATCTTTTCACCGAAAATTTCATTTTTTCTACCGGCATGATCAGCCCCACCTGGTCGTCCATATTCCACAGATACTCATCATTCACTACAAAATCCTGCCCCATATCCGTGTGTATGACATAGCTGTAGTGGTCGCCCTTGTAGATTAAGTTGCTGATGTAGCCCTGCACAAGCCCTTCATCCTGATGATCCGTCATTTTTATATCATTCGGACCGATCGCCGCCATCACGCGGATCTTGCGCGGATCGATCTCTTCACCCGATGCATCCAGAAGCGTCCCGTCCTCCGCGCGCTTACTTCCCTTGATGATTTTTGTCAGACTGGTATCCAGAA
>CAJKKX010000066.1 GCA_905200565.1 uncultured Lachnospiraceae bacterium | reverse complement strand
AGTGTTTCCAGTTTTCGTATTAACACATTAGACTTTTTTTCTGTGATAAACTTCGAGGACTGAATCGCATCCACAAGCAATTTCAGTTCAGGAAGCTCAAATGGACATCAGTATAAATACTTTTCCGATCTGCCGTAATCCCATATTCACCTAATGCTGCAATGATTTCCGACATCGTAAGATAATGATTTTCGTCCGTTTTTTCCTGCATGATCTGAGCAAGACGATACAATTTAAATTTCTGATTTGTCCCTTTGGGCATGGTATCCCTCCCCTACTCCTTAATAAAATCAGTATAACATAGCCAGAAATATATTGTACATGATATTTTATATATTCATTAAAAAAATCTGAAAAATCATTACTGTTCACTTCTTTCACAGCAACCTTCGCAAATCCATTAAAAATTCGCTTCGCGAATAGGGTTTTCAGATATAACCATCGTACACAACCAGGTGTACTATAAAAATACCACACAAAAAAATGAACCGGGCTTTTCACCCGGTCCACTCATTAATTTACTGACTTTTTCTTTCAAACCACCAGATCCATGCCACAACAGCGATCACTACTGCAAACAGCAGACCTGCCACTATGTGCATTCCCATAGATATCCCTCCCGTCCTCAAATTAAATCTGAAGCACTTTTCAGAATATCCTGGTGGTTACAAATAAGATAAGTTGTATTGATACGAGATCGTAAAATCGGATCTCCGATATGACTGTTTATTCGACAGCCTGTAAAGAAGCCGCCGCACAAGACGATAGAGAAACAACACAAATATCCCGCATATGGATATGCAGGTTCGGGAAACCGCTCTTTGCTGCACCCGCTGTTCTCCCGTACCGGCACGCCCGATGATTTCTGCGTCCCGCGGCGCTGCTGACAAGACAGCGACCGGGGTTGCTGTTCCGATTCTGCAGATAGCTGCGCTTGTGGCCTGTCCTTCCACTTCGCGCGGCAGATAAATAGCCATCTTTATTTTTCCGGAAACAGAAGCCAGCTCCAGAACGATCAGCAGGAGAACAGTCCATATGTACTTTACGCCGGAATGTCTGGTTTTCGCAGTCCAACAGCGCATTGCCGTTCCTCCTGTTCTGGTGTTTCTCTCACTGCCATTATACACAGAAAGCCTCATCTGTACAAGGATAATTTTCCAGCAGCATTCGCAAATTTACTGTTCACTCCGTTCACAGCAACCTTTGCAAATCCATTTAAAATTCGCTTCGCGAATGGGATTTGCTCACGCTTGAATCACGTTCTCACGCCTCAAACCCACAGGACTAGCTTCGCGTCGCAGCAGATGTTTGAGGCTGGCGTAAACTGTAACAATTTACTCTGTCATTCAACCCATTCGCAAATCGCATTTACAGACCGGTTATTCTTTTTGTGCGATCACACAGTACCAGTCCGCTTTATCCGGTCCCACCTCCTCAAAGTACGCCGGATAACACATTACCTGCAGCTTTCTGTACCCCATGGACTCCAGCTTTTCCAGCAGGCGCGATCTTTTTATTGGAAAATAATGCTCTTCAAAATGTTCTTTCTGAAATATTTTCCCGTCCTTTTCAAACAAATAGAGCAGATGGAATGTCATAGACTCATCTGCGTTGTAATCCCACACTTGAAGGAAATTAATCCGGGTATCTCCGTCAAACACCGGGTTATACAGATAAAAACGCTGCCGTTTTTCCAGAATCTTATCCCAGTTCCGCATATCAAAATAAAGATACCCACCGGATTTTACCAGGGCATCCATCTGTTCCAGCCCCGCCTCTGCTTCTTCATTTGTCACATATGGTATAGAATTGCCCGTGCTCGCCACACAATCATATGTTTCACTGAAATTCTGCTTCAGTTCCCGGAAATCGCTTTCTCTTAAATCAATTTCCAGACTCTTCGCCTGCGCTTTTTCTTCACATTTTCTCAGCATTGCGCTGCTTAGATCCGAACCGGAAAGCTTAACGCCAAGCTCTGCCGCAGGAAGTGTCAGATTACCGGTCCCGATGCTGACATCCAGCATCGTATGAATATTTTTTCCCTCCAGAACCTTTTCCCAATGCCTTCTTACCTCGCGATGTCTCTCTTCATTTTCAAGTAAATCATAGATGTCTGTTCTTTCGTATAAATTTGACACTTCAGATATTCTCCTCTCAGATTCCCTTAATTTGCGGATTACGTTTTTTCAATTCCTCAAAAAAGCGCTGTTTTTCCTGCACCGCACACATAATTTCCTGCCTTCTTCCCTTTATAACAATCCGATCCAGCGACGCTGCGCTCGAAGCAATCGGATTATGCGTCTGGTACACCTCGATAATATCACTTATCTTTATGGAATCTTTGCCGATTCCAAAAACAACCGTCACACTGCCTAAGCCAAGAAAGATATAATTTCGCAAAAGTATTGGAAGAAAGACCACTTCAAACATCGCCATCCCAACAATCAGCTCCGGAAGATTATTTGATGAAAATATCAGCTTCCACAAAAACAGCGCATTTCCAACCACAAAAATCCCCCAGAACCATACTGCTGCTTTCCCTTTAAATTTCATACCCTCTCCCCCTCTCCGGGTTTTGGCAGAGCCCCATCCGTTTCTGCACACCTGTTTCTTTCGTATATATCCCGTTCCGAAACTCATTTTTTGTTCCCGCAAGCAACGAGTCAAATGGACGTACAAGCAATGAGCCAAGCGGGCATGCTTGCAATGAGCCAAATGGACATGCTTGCGACGCGAAGCTAGTCCTTTAGGGCATGTCCATTTGGCACCACCGCATAGGTGCCCCGAAGTCAAAGCGACCCTGGGACACCCATGCAGCATCTTATTTATAAAATTCTTCTACAGCCGCCGCAAAGAATTCCACGAATCCCTCGCCGTACTGTTTTTCAAACGCAGCCTTTGCCTGTTCATTTGCCTGATAAAATGCGGCAAGGTCCTTCATGACCACCTTCACATCCCTCATCTGATAAAGCTGTCCGGATACGAAATCGTATTCTCCGATAAGCTCTCTGACCGGAAAACCGGAAACATCCTCTCCGCGCTTTGCCGCAAGCTTTTTCAGCACTGCGTCCAGCCGGTTCTGATATGCCGCAAAGATTTCCGGTTCCATCGGCTTTGCCCCCTTCAACACCTGCTCCTTATCTCCGTACCACTCTACCAGCTTCCGGAAATTTTTCTGAGCCTGCTCTCCAGATGCATTTCTCACAAACATTTTGTGAAATTCGGCTTCCACCTCTTCCATATCCGTGAGGACATTTTCTGCGCCGCTCGTTTCAGCGGCCGCACATTCGTCCGCCAAAATATAGTTTTTCATATACTGCTTTTTCTGTTCGTCCGTCATCTGGCTCATGATCGACTGATAGAGCTGTTCGATGTCGTTCTGGTCAAATACTGTAAAGTCCATCCTGTTCTCTCCCTTCAAAATGTCATCAATGCCGGAAATCAGGCGCTCCAGGCGCTCTTTTTTCTGTTCCAGCATTCTTCGCTGACTTAATAAAATGTGATTTCTGTCAAGAGCAGGATTATCCATTATGGACTTAATCTCCCTGAGCGGCAGATCAAATTCCCGGAAAAACAAAATTTGCTGCAGCCTTTCCAGAGCCTTATCGTCATAAAGCCTATAGCCGGCATCACTGACCGCGGAAGGCTTCAAAAGCCCGATCTCATCATACCAGTGAAGCGTGCGCACGCTGATTCCCGTAAGTACAGAAACTTCCTTTACCGTTTTCATCCACTGTTCCTCCTGTCCCTGATGGAATCAGCATAGTGCATAACGTAACGTGAAGGTCAAGCGCAAATTACAAAAACTAAAAAAATTTTCAACCCATTGGCTTATTCGCCAAATGCTCGTGCAAGCACGGCACCTGGCTCATTGCCCGCGGGAATAAATGGGTTGCTTACAGCACATGAAATCCCTTATATTTCAGACACTCTTCCACTTCCGCGGTATCATTTACATGAAGCACCATGATCGGACTTCCTTTTTCCCGATCGAAGGACAGGTACAGATAGTCGACGCTAATATTGCTCTCCTCCAACGCCACCAGAAGACGATTCAGATTTCCCACCTCATCGGCTACCTCTACGCCGAGAACATCCGTTAATTTGCAGAGATATCCCGCCTCACTTAATGCTTTCATCGCCGTCTCCGGATCGGATACCAGCATACGGATAATCCCGTACTCCGCACTGTCGTTTGTAACGGAACCCAGAATATTGATATCATTTGCCGTAAGTATTCCGGTAATCTTCTGCATCGTTCCCTTTTTGTTTTCTGCAAAAATCGCAAGCTGATTTAACATAATTTTTTCCTCCTCGTATTCCCGGCAGAACATCACCAGAACTTTGCGTGATATGATGCCTGTCTGATCAGATACTATTCTAGCACCAGATAACAGCAGATGTCAAAAAATATCTTCTCCTTTGCCAGAAATACGAGTTTCGCGTCTCCCGGTTTTATCTTTTCTTACTTGATCACCACTCCCTGGGAAACCAGTACATCCTGCAGTTTCCTGATATCCACATCACCCGGAGTTACATTTTCCTTTACTGCCAGCGCAGCGGCAGTCCCCGCCGCCTGTCCGGTTGCCATACAGCAGGGAATTACGCGATAACTTGCCGCCGCTTCCGAAGTGCCGCTGATACACCGTCCCGCCACCAGCAGATTTTTAATATGCATCGGAACAAGACACCGGAAAGGAATCGTATAATACCCATCCACCTGCTGAAAGGTGGCTCCTCCTCCTTCCGAATTATGAATGTCAATCGCATAGGCAAATGTACAGATTGCATCATCAAAATGCTTTTTCTCCATAATGTCCTGCGCTGTCAGTTTGTAGCGTCCCTGCACATGCCGCGTCTCACGAACGCCCAGGGCGGACGCCACCTGAATAAGCTCTATGTTTTCACATCCCGGCACATACTTCTGCAGAAAATGCAGAACCTGCTGTACCTGCTGACGCCCTTCCATAACCGCCTTACTGATTTCTTCCGTGTTTGTAGCGTCCACATAAGTCATCCGCGTCGTGTTAATTTTCCAGCGCCCCTTTGTAGGCTGTTCATAATTTCCTATTTCATTACGTTCAATGGTCCAGTCCCCGTTTTCTCTCGCTTCCTTTATACACCAGGACCAGCAGTTCTCTCCCGGAATGCCGAGTTCGCCTTTCAGCTTCTTTTCTTCGAGAGTTCCCACAAATTTATCCCGATCAATATTTCCCACTTCGAAGAACAGGCTAACCGGCTGCATAATACCGTCTTTTTCATCTCCCTTGACAAACTCTTCTCCTCCGTAGTAAGCCACATCCGCATCACCGGTACAGTCAATATAGGTATCCGCCTCTATGAGCGTCAAGCCTTCCTTCAGGGATGCCAGAACGCCCGTAATCTTTCCTTCTTCTGTAAGAACATCGCACACCTGGACATGGTAAAGAATTTTGGCTCCCGCTTCCTGAACCATCTCCTCCATCACTATAGCAAGCACTTCAGAAGAAAACGGCGTGACATGGCAGTGACTTCTGTCATAGTAGGAACTATATGTGGTCATCCCCTCTACCCTGGAAGGATGAATTGCTCCGCCCCGCTTCTCCATTCTGACACAAAGTTCATCGAAAATTCCTTTGACAATCTGTTCTGTGGGATCGTCATTATAACAAGTCATGAAGGGGCCCACCAAGCCTATGGTCGCCGTTCCTCCTAACATCTGTTCCCGTTCGATCAAAAGCGTATCTGCTCCATTTCTGGCAGAAGCCACTGCCGCCGCAAATCCGGCTGCCCCTCCTCCAATTACCAATACTTCCGTTTTTATAGTCCTGTCTATCTCTTTTATATACCTCATTCTTCCTTCTCCTTTTTGCTCTCCATATAATCCCAACACGTCTTCGCAAAAGCATTGGCTCCTATTTCACTGAGGGCGGGAATTCCCGTTTTCCCCAGCTCCCAGGCTCCTATTTTCAAAATAGGAACCTGGTATCTGCGGGATACCATGCCGATTTTATTTTGTTCCAGATAATGAAAATATTCATGGCAGAGAATGATATTCAGACCTTCATCATAAGAGAAACCATTATTTTCACACCAGAGCTTCACGGATCCTGCGTAAATCGTAAGCAGCTTCTTTCCTGACAGGTATTCACAGAAATAACGGTTTTTCCCTAATACATTGTCAATATCCTGGCAAACAATTCTGATCCCGTTTTTTTTCAGAATACCCATCATGTGTCTTACTTCTCCGCCCTCCAGTGCCAGAAATTCCCTGGCTTCCTTCTCCCCGGCTGCCCATGCATCGTCGAAAATTTCGGTGATCTTCTCCTCCGGGATCTTTTTTCTCACATAATCTGTCAGTAAAATCTGCATACTGTTTTCTTTATCCGGAAAGGGATATTGTTTCATATATTCTTCCTTTTCCTGCTAATCTGTTCTTGCGGATGTAAGAATCATAAGCGTATCGTCCTTCCGGACAGCTGCCAGTTCCACTTCCGCCAGAGACTTGATCTGTGCCTCATCCAAAAGACCGGAGAGATCCAAAATACGTTTTCCGAAAATAACGTACGTATTTGGCATCGTCTTTCCTCCGTCATTGTATTCCGTCATATTCTCCACTGCCTGGAGCAGCACAGACTCCCAGTTGTCCCCATTGGCCCCGTACACCTTTCCATTCTTTTTCTGCAGCCGGACAACACCTTCCTCATCCACGATGACCGTAGGCTTCGTTACAGATTTAAAAACGCCAAAAAATTTTTTCCTTAACACTTTATGCTGCATCGCATACATCATCCCATTGCTTACCGCCGTATAAACGGTATTCTCCGGCGCATCCATATGCTCCGCCGCTATTTTGCGGATCTCCTCCTCTGTCAGTTTCCGTTTGGTCAGATCCTTGGAACGGAGCTCCGTGGTTCCGATGGCGATAGCACGCACCATGTTCTTGCTTGTATCCACCTCCACAGACACCTCTACCGTCTCAGGGGAAGCCCCCGACTGAATCGCACGTTCCTCCGCCTCTCTGCGCACAGACAGGATATCCTCCTGTGTCGGATTCGCAATGGTACGCTCTACGGTATCGCGAATCATGGCCAGTGCCACCCCAATGGTGGAAATTACTGGTGCATTCTTTGCATTTTTGTGCTTCAGCCCCATTGCCTCGGCCAAATGCGGAACAACACTGGACGCTCCTCCTCCGCCGCCTACCAGCACCAAAGTCCTGGTATCCATACCGTAATCTTCAATCAGCCCTTCTACGACTTTTCTGTTCTTCAGAGCGGAAAGACGAAGCGCCTCCCGCGCTGTATCCTCCACGCTCATCCCCATGCTGTCAGCCAAAGGCTGCCATGCCTTTCTTGCCGCCTCAATACTTCCTCTTGCATAATCCCCCTCCGGAACATATCCAGCCAGATTGGCCGCTCCTGCCAGAGAAAGGGCAAACTTCTTTCCATTGGAACACTGTACATATCCATAGTCCGGATCCGTCTCAGATGGTTTCACGGTATGCAGAACAGGCTCTACGATTTCCTCGCTGTTCGAGTACACTTCATATGCAAGACCGGCAATGTGAACACTTCTTGGCCCCACGTCCACCAGTCTTCCTCTTTCGATCTGCATCATACTTCCGCCGCCTATGCCCACTGTCCTTACGTCCAGAGAGGTCAGATACGTCTTATGGCCGCCTATCTCCGCATATTTGACCATTACTTTTCCATCCTTTACACAGGAAATATCTGTGCTGGTACCCCCTACTTCCAGAAATATTCCATTGGTGAGCTTTTCGTACATCAGCGCCCCTGCCACACCTGCTGCGGGGCCGGAAAGTATGGTCAGAATCGGTCTCTTTCTCACCTCCTCGACAGTCATAACGCCGCCGTCACACCGCATGACCATCAGAGGTGTTTTGATCCCTGCCCGCTTGATACTGGTCTCTGTCATCGTAGCCGCATCCAGCATTTTCGGCATAATACTTGCATTGACCACCGCAGTCCGCGTTCTCACCTTCAGTCCGTACAATTTGGAAATCTCGTTGGTGGCCGTAGCCGCCATACCATTTTCCCGGCAAATCTCAGATACCTTTGCCTCGTTCTCCGGATGATCCACACTGAAAGCCTCCGCCGCCACCACAGCTTCACAGCCTTTATTCTTTAATCTCAGGACAGCTTCCGCAGCGTCTTTACAGAACCTGTCCAGATCAGTTCCGCCCTCTACATACTCATTTTCCGAATGGAGGCTTTTTGCCGCCGTCAAAGGGATATCCCCCATAAGCGTGTCGCTCTTCGACTTCGTGCCTTCGATGCCTTTTCCTATGGTGACGATACCCACTCTGACTACGTCGCCCTCCAGCAGCGCGTTCGTTGCCTGTGTTGTACCGTGCGAGATAAACGCCACATCCTCCGGCCGGACATTATTTTCTTCCATAATCGCCTGCAATACCTGCACAATACCCGCGGCCACACCTGCTTTGTCACTGTGTGTAGTCGGCACCTTTACTGTGCTGATCAACTCAAACGTATCATTGTTGATCAGCGCTGCATCGGTAAAGGTTCCTCCTACATCAATCCCAATTCTTACCTTCATTCAAACTTTCCGTCCTCTCTGCAAAATTTTTCCTACATGTAAAGAATCACGGTAGCCACAACGCCCGCAATTACAGCCGGATAAATCCACGGAAGCAGCTTCTTGGTAACGGAAGTCACCTCTTCGCCCGTATAGCTCGTCACCCATACATTGTGCGTATTGGTCGGGCAGCACAGCAACTGCATAACGGACACAGAACAAAAGCCGCCCATAATTGCATTTGCAGGCAAAACGTTCATATTTACCATCAATGCCGCAATACCGGCTCCAAGCCCCCACATATTGAGCGGCCCGCGATACAGGCACAGCGGAGCCAATATGATAAAGAACGCCATAAACCCTACTACTGAGCTCGGAGTAATCACACGCATAACAGGATCCAAAGCTGTCGCCACCGAAGGTTCATTGATCGCTACCAACAGCATACCGATTCCCAGCATTAGCGTTACAGACGGGGCGGC
>CAJKKX010000065.1 GCA_905200565.1 uncultured Lachnospiraceae bacterium | reverse complement strand
CGCCGATTATCTGCTGCGTGAAATCGCAGGAGAATACGCGATCATTCCCGTCGGGGCTGCGTGTCAGATTTCGAATGCTGTAATGGTTCCAAACGATACCGCCGTATTCCTCTGGAATGCATTTTTGCAGCCGCATACCATTTCGGAGGTCGTTGCACAGGCGGCAGAAGAGTATGAGGCTCCGGAGGAAAAGATTCAAGATTCCGTATTAAACTTTGTGCATGATACTTTAAAATATCAATTATTAGAGGAGGTTGTTTCATTATGAGAAGAGAGTGGATGGAACCTGTAATCGAGGTTCAGGAATTTGTTGCAAATGAGTATGTGGCGGCTTGTGGAGATAGTGGAAAGGTTTATAACTTTGAATGCAATGCCGGAAAAGAAAATAGCCATTATAATGTTTATACGAATGGTGCCGATGGGATAGCACATACTCGTGACGATGAACTGCTTGGTTCTTACCATCCTTGTGGTGAGAAACACGCAGCAGAATCTAACAGTGACTTTAAATATGGCTATATGTACAGACTAGACGGATTCGGCTTGTTCTCCAAGGAAGATCGGAATGATTGTACTGATGTAGTCATCTGGAGAGGTAAATACAACAATAATATCCACTGTACCACCAACTTAGACATCAATTCCTGGACGACCGCAAAATCCTGATTGTTCCCACAACATCATATTTTTTCAAACGACTGTAAAAGGATCGAACCAACCGTTTCGATC
Source organism: uncultured Lachnospiraceae bacterium (assembly GCA_905200565.1). The sequence goes on along the minus strand of CAJKKX010000065.1, from coordinate 8,329 downwards.
CTTTTCTTTCTGTTCCCAGGCAAAGCGGATATTCGCAATCCGCTTCGCTACTTGCTCATAACCGAATAGCTGCTTCGCAGCTTATATCAGGAATGGCTTATACCACTCCTGATACAAGCAAATCTTTGCCACAATGTCAAGTGATGAATTCAAAAAAAGGCAAAAAAATACCCCCTCTCCACGAAGGAGAAGGGTAGTATAAGTTACATTATCAATTCTATCCATCCACTCAACGTTTTAGTGAAATGCCAACCTCCTTTTTCTTTCGATTGTTCGTGTTCGATTTTTTATATGTCGTATCATACCACTTTAGGAAATCGCCAAACAGTTTTTCTTCAGCAATATGGCGGGCCTCAGCTGCCTCCTCGATGCAGTCATAGCCTCCAAGATAATAGCATTTCTGTTTAAACATGATCTGGGCGATCCATTTATTCCGCTTATTACTGTAGTAAACTCCACGCACGCCACTGGTATTCGTCTTATATATAACATCCGGACGGAGCATTTCCAAGCAGGTACCATCTTTATAATGGAGATTCTTCTTTGGATCACGCTGACATCCGCAGCCTATTGTCCATCCACTCTGCAGATTGGACTGCCGGACATCTACCTCATTGCCACAGTCGCACCTGCAGTGCCAGATATGGAATCCATTTTCCTTCCGTGCGTAAGACAACACTGTGAGCATCCCGAACCGTTTACCCACCCAGTCTTTCAGGGGCGGTATCTTCCCGCAGCTTCTGGTATTCCCAGTGATCAGCCTCCTTTTTGTAGTCTCTATCGTGTTGCCGCAGTCACACTGGCAAAGCCATAACGGATTACCGTCTTTGGCTTTATTCCCTGATTTTCCAATAACCGACAGCTTCCCAAATCGAAGTCCTGTCAGATCTTTGACACCGTCAAAAGGGGATTTCTCACACCCACAACTATAGATAACCCCTGGTTTTAAGCAGCGACTCTCCACAAGGATCTCATTTCCGCAGTCACATCTGCATCTCCAGACAACCGCATTGCGGACACGCTGCTTCGTCGGTTCCGGCACAGTTAATTTTCCAAAGCGTTTTCCTGCCAGATTTTTCCCTTTCAAAACACCACCTCAATGAAAGCCTGATAATATTCATCAGAACAGGGAGCATCTTAAACATTTTCCTTACGATTTTTTCTGTATTCCCGTAACCGGCGATAAAAGGTAGCTTCCGCCATACCGCTTCGTTTAATCGCTTCTTTTGCGGTAATCGCCTTATTCTCCAGCGCATTTACGATCTCTGGAAAATCATCCGGAGGCTCGACTTTCGGGCGGCCAAATTTTACGCCTTTTGCTTTTGCCGCAGCGATGCCATCCAATTGCCGTTTATAGATCACGTCTTTATAGTTTTTTGGGTCAATCCCCGCATCATCCAGCCATAACCCTACGATATCAAGATCCATTTCAAGGACATCGGCAATCTTTTCCACAGGCATTCCTGTTTTCCCTAAATTTTCAGCAATATATTTGATATTATCCATATGAAAGACTTATCGTCTTCCTTTCGGTTTTTTGTTCATCTGTTTGCTTTATCGCATCTTTATTGTTGTATCTGGAAAGATTGCAGCCTCCAGGCACTTGACAGCGTCCTCAGTCATATCGCAGGTCAGCTGCCAGACAGGAACCTGCAAAATCAGGTTTTCGATTCCATTGATTGCAGCTTGGATAAATTCTGGATTCCATTGGTTTATCGTCATTTGAGGATATAACTGACGGAACGCCTTTGCAGGTGACAGGCGTACCACGCTGTTTTCCTTGCCCTGTCGGAGCATGACGATGGCATAAACTGATATATCCATCCGTTTGCAGATGTCCGAGGAACCACAAACTGGCCAGGCGCACGCCAGCCATTTTCCTTCTTTCTTCCGAAGGAGTGCCCGATCTCCATTGACTATTTCACTGCCCCTGTATTTCTCCCATAATGCCGCCTGCGTGGATTTCCCCACTCCGGATGGAGCTGAAAAAAGAATGCCTTTTCCCCGATGATTTATATAGGCACAGTGCAGGATCAGTCCTCCATACTCAATCATTCGACGATCCAGAGCAAACAGAGAACTATACACGGTATCCGAAGGCATGAGGTCCCGCACCAACCGGGTTACCAAAACCTCCGCCTCTCTGGAATATATTTCCCGATAACACGCATAATATCCAACTTTTCCCTTTATCCCGATCAGACGTATTTCTTTCGTTCCGTCCCGGACCACTTCCATATCCGGGCGCCAGGCAATCTGATTCCCATCCAATACCGGAAGAGAATGAACTTCCCGCAGCCGGTAGATATACTCCGGTTTCCCCGTTTCCACAGCAAACTGTAAAAAATGATCTGGGGCTGCATAGGGCAGTTCCGATATAATACGGAAACAGAAATCCCCAATCCGAAATACTCTATCGATGATCCCATTCCTCCTTCAGCAGGCGGTAATATTCCTCAGAATACCGGCAAAGATAATCCGGAATTCCTTCGTAAGATCCCGTCTCCAGAAGTGAAGCGGCCACGCATACCTTGCAGATTGGCTTATACCGGCATTGCATACATTTTTCCGAAATCTTTAGCTTCTGTGTAGCCGCTGTTATCTTTTTCCAAGCAGCGGCAAAGCCCTTTTCGAAAACTGAAACCGAAGGTTCCGACAGGATGACGCAGGGGCGCATCTGCCCCTGCCAGTTGATGGTGAATGAGCAGTTTCCAGCCAGACAGGACACATGTCCGTCACCCCGGGGGAAATCCGGATCTTCCACCCGTGTAATCGTCTGCTCAACATACTGGTCATAGATTTCTCTGGGGAATTGTAATTTCAGCGCCTCCAGAGAGGATGCCGCTGCATCTTCCGGCAGGACACGGGTCAGCTTTGAAAAGGGGCGGTTCCTTTCCCTCACCGCAGGCATCATATAAGGATCAATATGTACGGGAACCTGTAGCTCTTCCCCAATGGAAAATACTTTGCCCATGCTCTGTCGTACGGCCTTTGCTACACTGAAACTGATTTTCACGTCGATTCCATGCTCCCGAAGCAGCCGAACTCCACGGACTGTCTTTTGAAATCCGCCGGGATAATGGCAGAGTCTCTCATAGTCTTCCTCATCTGCGCCATAAAGGGTAATGTTGACCCGTCGGGGAGGATGCTCGCCAAAGAAAACTGCCCATTCCTCATCTATCAGGGTTCCATTGGTATTGATCGTCAGGATGAAGCCCATTCCCCGCAGTTCCAGATACATTCGCTTAAAATCCGGGAACAGCAGCGGCTCTCCTCCTGTCAGTAAGAGAAACAGAACTCCAGATTCTTTCATCTGCCGCCCGATCTCCAGCCATTCATCTGCCGTGCAAAGCCGACCTTTGCGCTCCATTTCCTCCCGGCTCAGCCGAACATAGCACATATCACAGTTCATGTTGCACAGAGGGAGCAACTCCAGGCTGCCGTTGATGGGCACTTTTTTCTCTTTTGCCCGATTTATCAAAGCACGTTCCACAGAGGAAGCGCCATTGTCCATGCAAGCCATCGGTTTCCTCCCTTATGAAAAGAACCGGTAGCCGAAGCCCCCGGTTCTTAAGCAAATACCGTTTTTATGTAATGATTTCTGTGCTCCTTTACTATCAAGATTTTGCAGTTGTCCATTCATTCATATTCAAATTTGTTGTACAATGAATATTGGTTCCGCCATCTGTCCAAATAATAACTTTCGTTGCTTTGCCCGGATTTGAATTAGGTAAATAAAAGCCTTCTATGAACTCATCATCGGTAGGTGCAGAATGCGTTTCGCCGCAGGCATGGTAAGTTGGTAATATGTGTCCTGTCAATGCCTCATCGCCAAATAAATCCCACTTTCCATTATGGTTTGAATCTTCATAAACTGTTCCTGGTGTCCCACCACCTGCATCGCATACAAAATTATAAACCCTATTCTCATCTCCACACGCTGCCACATATTCATTCGGCATAAACTGCTGAACCATAATTTTCGGTTCTTCCCACGTTTTTTTCATTTTACTCTACCTCCTCTAATATCTTATAATTTAATGCGTCTGTTACGAAGTTCTCTACAGATCTCCGCATTCTATCTTCTGTCACATCATATTCCAGCATTCCCTGGACAACCACATCCTCCAGAGTGCTGGGCTCCTCAAAATGTTTCCAGATAAAAACCGCCGAACCGTTTGGCGACATCACCGTGTTCTCCAGCGGGCTTTTGCTTTCTGCCCCGGCTGGAACAATCACATATTCTCCAGCGATTTCCCTGAGTATGTAGCCAGGCTTGATCCGGTATTTCTTATTTTCCCGTTGATAACCGTCACTGTTGAGATATTTGGACAGCTCGTCATCTGACAGTTTTGCCAGTTCGTTGCCACTCAGTTCGTCTGGATTACGAATAAAGTGGAACTCCGGTTTTTTATAATCTTTCATGTAACACCTTCTTCACTTTTTTCTGGATATCTCTTATGAAGGGATGCCAATTAGACAGTATACTTTATAGCAAGAAGTTTTATAGCCAATATTATAATGTATATCCCTTGGAAAAGCAAGCATTTTTTGAAGTCACCGGATTTTCCGGTGCGCTCGCCCTCTTTTTTAGAGGGGTCATGGCGGTTTATCACAGTATGGACGGTCATTTAGTTGTCAAGGTACTCAGTGATACTAAATTACCACGCACAATCACCATAACCGATTAACTTTGACAAAACAATACTTCTATGATACCATGTGTGTAACAGATATTATCAAATTATAGAATTACCATAAACGGAGGGCATAAAAGTGGAGTACCAGTTTATCCGGCAGGAGCCATGCCGGGAAAAAGTGATCTTTGTCCTGACACTGGACAGGAAAAAGTTAAAAGAAAGGGTCTTGATCGGCACCGAGGATGAAGTCCGTTCCCGGCTGGAAGGAAATGAGGGCGCAGAGCTGGCTTGCGATACCACAAATCCACTGGGAACCCTGCTGATCCGCTTTGACAAAGACCCGGAAGGCAACTGGAACCGGCTGGGCCTGGCCCCGCTGCGGGACGCGATGCACACCAACCGATGGGAACAGCCAGCGTTGGAACAGGCCGCCGGGAAATTCCTCTCCGGGAAATACCAATCCGGGGAACCGATCTGCCAGTACACCGCATTCCGTATCTGGAATGCGTATCTGAAAGCCCGTGAAAAACGCAGGCGGGAGATTGCCTGCGAGAAATTTATCACGGAAATGGCAAGGCTCACGGCGGCCTTCCGGATTGAAAACGCTATGGAATACGACCCGGAATCCGGCACGCCGGGGCGGCTGGACACCAGGAGCCTGTACTACCGCAGGACGCCGGCTGAGCATACCCGGCTTGACTTATGGTTCCCGGACAGCTCACGCCGGATGGAGTGCGTGGCGGCCTATGATTCCTTCCTGCCCCTTATCACCTACTACCTGAACCGCCTGAGCGACTGGGGGCTGTATTTCCGGCAGTGCAAGGTGTGCGGAAAATTCTTCCTGGCAAAGAGCCTCCGGTACGAATTGTGCAGCGACAAATGCCGGAAGAAGCAGGCGCTCCAGAATAAACGGGAGTTTGACGAACGGGCCAGGGAGAATGATTACGACCACCAGTACAAGAACGAATGCCAGGGCTGGCGTAATGTCATCAACAAAGCGAAGAAAACGCCCGGTTTCCCAGCCGACCGTCTGGCCCGGATGCAGGAAGCCTTTGAGGGCTTCAAGAAGGAGGCCCTACGGAGGAAAGCCCTGGTCAAAAACAAAGAATCCAGCCCCGAAGAATTCCGAAACTGGATCATCATGCAGAAAAACCTCCTGCTGGATATAATGGATGGCTCTTGACTGTCACAGGGGTGGTACAATTTTGTACCGCCCCCAATCGCCATGAAAAGGGCCGCCTAACCTCTGCGATTAGACGGCCCGGAGCCATTCATAAACTTCTATATCCTGTTGTTATGATTTTTATCTGACTGTTTTCATCAGCTTTTTCATAAATTTCCAAAGCCGGATTCCGTCTTTCAGTCCCAGCCGGTAAAAGAAACATTCACTCTCTGCGCCGGTATCGAAGATAGAATCACAATAATGCCGCACAGCGTTTTTCTGTTCCTCGGACAATGCGCTGATTGCTTCCTCATACTCAGTTTCCAGCCGAATAAAATCCTCTTTCTTTTCCTTGCCGGTTTCTTCCTCCCGCCACTTACTATACTGGCTCTGCATCCGCTCCTGGATTATCAGATCGACCAGCTTTTCAATATCCGTACCCATAAGCAGCCCTCCTATGCCGCCGGATATAATTCCGGTATGTCTCCAGGACGGAATCAGACACGCCGCTCTTGTAAACCTTGCGGATGTCGGAGATTTCCTCCCCTTTCAGCAGTTTCAGCCATTCCAACAGGTCAGCCCTGCCATTAGCAAAGTTACAGCAGCGCCCATCGGCGTATTCGATGCGGTATCTCATAGACAAGCACCTCCCCTAAAGATAGATCATCTCAGACCGGATAATTTCCTCAGCCCGGTTACAGATGCTGTTCATAGCCTGCACCCAGCCGAGCCAGTCCAGACACTTCAAATCTTCCGTGACATATTCGGCAGCCTTCATCTGTCTGACAATGACTTCAAACCGGGTCTGGGCCTGTTCGTCCAGATCAGCGAGATACGTCCATAGGTTCCCCGACAAAAGTAATTCGGCATACTGGCCGGGGCGATGTCCTTTGAGATATGCCTGGTGCATCCGGCCCCACCGCCCAATGGAACGGCTTTCTTCTGGCATTTTTAAGGCGGGTATGTAATAATCACCAACCAGAACATAATCCAGGCCGTTGCTGTCATCGTGGATACGTTTCCTTAATTTCTCCATAGCGACCTCCTGTATTCGATTTTATACGAATCCAGTTGATCGTGTCCCTGTTCATGCTTAATTCAAGGCAACTGAACTCGTCACCATGAATTATGGCATATCCCACCCCACTGCTTATTGCTTCATGCAATAGAAGCAGGGGACTTGCCTGATTCGGTTCATCTCCGGTCCTCCGGAGCGTGTCGGAAATGATTTTTCAGACACGCTCTGGACCGGTTTTTGTTTTTTCGGAGGAATTTTTATGAACTATATGGACGACGCTTCGACCTTTGAGCATTCCCTTCTCCAGAAAGCCCGCCAGAAGCACATTCCCGTTACCGGCGCGCTTGAGCTTCTGCCGCTTTGCAATATGAACTGCGACATGTGCTATGTCCGGCTGTCCCGCTCGGAAATGGAACGGCAGGGACGGCTTCGCACGGTGGAGGAATGGGTTCGCCTTGCAGAGCAGATGCAGAAGGCCGGTACCGTTTTTCTTCTTCTGACCGGCGGGAGCCGCTGCTCTTTCCGGATTTTAAAACGCTGTATCGCAGGCTTCGAAATCTGGGCATGATTCTCACCATCAATACAAACGGAACCCTGCTGGACGAAGCCTGGGCTGATTTTTTTGCCACATACCCGCCGCGCCGCATCAACATCACGCTCTATGGTGCCGATGCCGCTTCCTACGACCGTCTGTGCCATTTTCCGCAGGGCTTCGATCAGACCCTTCGCGCAGTCCGGCTGCTCCGCGCACGAAACGTGGATGTGAAAATCAGCTGCTCTGTGACCAAAAAGAATCCGCAGGATTTTTCCAGGATTTTTGCCCTCGGAAAAGAGCTCGGTGTCCCTGTCCACGCCGATCACTATATGATGCCCGCCGTCCGGGAACGCTCTCTCCCCTTCGATGCGCAGGTACGCCTGCATCCAGAGGACGCTGCTGCGTTGGCCTTTCAGGCACTGAAGCTGCAGCTGGATGCCGATATTTTCCGGCAGTATGTCCGGGAATCCGTCCGCCGTGTCAACGACCCTGCTTTCCCGCGTGGGGACGGCCACATTTCCTGTCTTGCCGGGAACTGCTCCTTCTTTATCAACTGGCAGGGCCGGCTTTTTCCCTGTGTCATGCTCTCAGAGCTGTCGGCACCGGTCTTTGATCTCGGCTTTTTGGCAGCCTGGGAAACGGTTTCCGCAAAAGCCCGGAATCTTTCGCTTAGCACAAAATGCCGGCAATGCCGTTTCCGGCCGATCTGCCGCACCTGCGCAGCTGCTTCCTTTTTAGAGACCGGTTCGTATCAGGGCGCGCCTGATTATCTCTGCCGCTATGCCGAACATTATTATGACCTGCTGCTGGCTGAGCTTGCTTCCTTTTCTTCCGATCCGTCATAAGTTGTATCTGCGCAAAAGCGCCGGGCACATATCACTCTGCCCGGCGCTTTTGTGTTTATTCTTCTATTTCCTGCAGACGCTCATCCAGTACTATGGTCTCGCCCGCTTTCAGTTTTACCGTGCGGCGCA
>CAJKKX010000064.1 GCA_905200565.1 uncultured Lachnospiraceae bacterium | reverse complement strand
GGAAAAGGATTATCCCATTTTCCGCGATAAAGACATTCCACCAGACTCTCCTGATTCATCGTCAGCGCCTCCACCTTCAGATTCTGAATCCTTGCCCGGATTTCCTCCAGGAATTTTTGATCTACACGATCCTCCATGTAGCAAAGTACGATATCTGTCTTTGAAGCGCTTCCCGCCTGCTGCATTTCCATCACAAGCCTGTTATCCCGGATACGCCTTCGGATCAGCGCCGTATTAAAGACCACCGTTTCCACAAATCCATCTTTAGATCCCCGCAGCACCTTATCCTTTTCCGGCTCTTGCACGCTGCGCATGGGGTAAGTACGGCAGTCAATGGCAAAGCATTTGTCAAATCCATCAATAAAAAGGCACATGACACCTGAAAGAATATTTTTTTCAATCTCTTCCCGGTCGCTTAACAACTCCACCTCTACATACGGCATGGCGTCCCTGGACAGACTTTGACTGTCTTTTGGCAAATCCTCCGGCGTGACAGAATAGAAAAATTCCATCAGCTTTTCGATAATATCATCTTTCACAAATCCATCAATGAAATAGAAACATGCCTGACGGTCTGCCACCATCGTTGTCCTGCAAATAATATCAAAATTTTTCTGAATTGCCAGTCTCCTATGAAAATCCTCCATATTTGCTCTCAGGTCTTTGTTTATTTTCTGCGTCATTGCACTTCTCCTTTTACAGATGTTCTCCCACCGTCAGTTTTTCCCTGTTTCCTGCATTTTATGCCTGTCACTATCTTGTCTGATGTTTTTTTTATGTTTCATTTTGTTACATTTTAAGTTATCTACATACAGAATTGATATACTTGACTTTAGCAAAAAACAGTGAAAATACCATATAAGGAGGTAACTATGAGAGGCAAACAACTTGGAAACCGTCTCAGACAACTGCGTGAATATCATCATTATACACAGGAATATGTCAGCACCAGATTTAATATTGAGCGTCCCTCCTACTCAAATTATGAATGCGGTAAACGTACGCCGCCCTTAGAATTCATTACCCGGCTGGCCGACTTCTATCAGATTTCTCTGGACGATCTGCTGAGAAATCCAGATTTCTTTCCCAGCGCCACGACCAAAGAGCTATTTGCCTTTCCCTTTACCAGGGACGAGCGGCTCCTTTTTCATTTATACCGGCTCCTTCCTGATGACGCCAAACGTGACACCCTGCAATATGTCGAATTCAGGTTCCATCAATCCCGAACCTGAAAGGTATTTTCAAAATACCACACAAAAAAGGGCGCCAACGGCGCCCTTTTTTGTCTTACCTTATCATTCTTCGTCTTACTTTTTAATTTTCACCGTCCCGCTCTGTCCTTTCTTCGCCAGAAGCTTCTTATATGCCTTATATTTTGCGGCAGGAACCTTAATCACGGCTTTTTTATGAATGCCCTTGAAAGCATTCTTTCCGACTTTCTTTAAGGATTTGCTCTTAATCGTGATATTCTTCAATGCCTTACATTTCGTAAATGCTTTGTTTCCAATCTGTTTGAGCTTCTTTCCCTTCTCCGTAACCTTTTTCAGTTTTGTACACCCTTCAAAGGCGCTGTTGCCGATTTTCTCCACGTTCGTTCCCAGAACAACGCTCGTTACCTTTTTGTTGTTCTTAAATGCCGAAGCCGCTATGGAAGTTACTTTATAGGTTTCCTCGCCAAGTTTTACCGTATTATATACCTTAATATTCGTCAGACTTGCTTTTTTCAGTCCCGCGATCTCCACCGTCTTTTTGGAGGTACTGGTCACTTTATAAGAATAGTTCCCCACGTCATACTTCTGCCCGTTCTGGATTGTCTCTGATTTTCCTGGCTGTTCCGGTTTCTCTTCATCCTTATTTGGAGGAATTACCACGGTACCATCCGGTTTCTTCTCCCACTCTGCCTTCAGCGTCACATTTCCCGTTCCCATAAGATAACGGGAGCCTCCCGCATACACCGTACTTCCATCGTTCCATCCTTTGAACGTATAGCCCTCTTTCTGATGCGTATTCTGCGGCAGAAGAATCGTTCTTCCCTCCGGACAGTATACGATATCCGTAGAAGCTCCTTCCCCGCTAAAGGAAATCTCATGCACGTTTTCCCCGGTAACAGGAATGATCTCATAAAGAACAGGAAGCGTTCCCTCCGGCCAGGTTACGGTAACGGACAAAATATCTTCCTCGCCTTTTCGGTAAAAAGCCGTACTGCCGGCATTCAATGTTCCCAGCGTTTCTGTCCGTGTCTCTTTCCCGTCGTAAATCTCCGCCGTTACAACCGCATTCGTGATGTCCAAAGAATCCTGTAAAAAGATAAGAGAAGTAACTTTCGTATTCTCCGTCAGAAGATATTTGATATAATCCGTTCCATTTGACGGCTGTGCGGAAGCATATACGCTGGAAATATCCCCGTCCACGATCTTATTCAGCTCTCCGGTCAGTGTTCCGGTAATTGCTCTGTTTTCTGTTTTCAGCGTCTTGTTGATCGCAATTTCACTGATGCGCAGGTAGTAGCCCGAATTTCCGGTGATAAGAATCTTCAGATAACGCGCGTTTCTTCCTTCCAGGTTCTTTTTGATCCGATAATAAATATTCTCCTGTACCGCATCCCCGCCGGCATTCGTAACTGTCGCAATCGGGTCGCCCCAGTTTGAATTGTCGGTAGACAGATAAAACTGTGCGTTGTAAAATTTCGGATTTCCATCCGGTGTGGTAATCGTCAGATCATACACCGGCGTCTCCGCACCAAAATCTACAATAATATAGTCGCCGTTCTGTTGTGCTCTGGATGTCCACGCATAGGTGGCGTCATCTCCGTCAAAAAGATTCTCCCAGCTTCCTTCCTGCAAAGAAGCGTAGTTCGTGTCAATAACAGACAGATTTGTCGCTATACTGTCCACACTGACAGTAAAGTTCTCCAGCCCGGCATTTACCACACCTTCCGTGCCATTATACAGGCGCACATACCGCGCGCACTCTCCATTTGGAGTCTGCGGCATTTCTTTCCAGATGGCGCTGTTTTCTGAATACTGCACCTCCAGTTCTGAAACCCCAGTACCGGAAACCGTTACATTCGTTAATCCTGCAAGCTCTTTCAGCTTCACGCCTACATATTCACCCGGAGCCAGGGATACCTGACCTGCCCCCTCCAGACTGTAAGTCAGCCCGTCCAGAGTGACCGTGCCAGAAGCTGCTGCCATATTTGCATAAACGCCAAATTCTTCGTTTACATCCTCTCCGTTGATCGAAAATTCACGGACATACGTATAATAATCCGCCTTGTTAGCCGTCCCTACTTGCGTCAACCGCAAACGGATAAATCTTGCTTTCACATCAATATCCTGCACCTGGATGTGAACCGTGTCCACATAATCAGAGCCAAGCCTGGTCCAGTTCTCTCCATCCTCGGAATATTCCAGGCAGGCATTATGGAAATAATCATGATGTGTATCCATTTTCGCCTGAAGAATATCAATACTGTGCACCGGAAGAACTCTTCCCATATCTACGCCGAAAGAATCATTCAGCTTCTGTACCGTTTCAAAGCTTGAAAAACTTGTTTCATCTTTGTCAAACATTTTTGCCGTATTGGCAGAATCACTCTGTGATACTCCTCCCAGTGTTCCGATAAAGGAAGGCGTAAACTCCGTAGAGGTCGGATTCAAATACGGAATCAACTGATTTTTCGCCGCACTGATCGCCTTATTGACAAAAGGAACGAGACGCTTGCTTCCCGCAAGTGCCATATTTCCCTCATAGCTCGGATAGGAGTCATAAGTACCCATCGCCTTACCTGCGACGCCGAGTTTTCCCCATGCGGTATCCGCATCCTTTTCATCCATGGCAAAGAGCGCCTCCAGCGCCGCTTCTCCCGCTGTCGCTACATCCGTAAGGGAACTCAGCCAGGAATCCAGATCTGTTTTCAGAACCTCGTTCGTACATTCTTTCCGGAACGTCTCTACCGCTTCCACCATGGCTGCAAATTCATCTTTGAGCATCTGCGCCTGTGGATCATCTTTCACCGGCTGTCCCTTTTGAATCTTCGCTTCGACTGCTGCAATCGCATCTTTCAGATACTCCGACTCCGGAAAGCCCTCCCGGACTCTGCCGGACCCCGGACAGTTCGCCACATTGCTTGCAATCTTTAAATATGCCTGATATACCTCCGGCTGAAGATATTTAAAAGCTTCCTGCCAAATCGTCTCCGCATTCGCCAGATAATTTTTATTGTTCCAGAACAGTGACGCAAGCTGGAACAGGCCCGGTTTATTGGCTTCCGTGTAACGGCACGGATTCGACACGGCGCCTGCCAGACCGGTAACGCCATCCCTTGCATAATGCGTAATATTTCCCAGATAAATACCGGATTTTCCGTGTTCATTGACCGGGTAATTCAGCCAGAATACTGCTTCATGATTCGTTTTTTCTTTTACATAATCCACCGTTTCCTGTGTGATCGGCGAATTCACATCATCGCCCGTCCAGAAAAGATCAATCGAAGCATTTAATCCTTTCAGAGCATTCAATTCTGCTTCCGTACTCCATGCTTTGTTATATCCCTGCATACAATAAGTCAGGTTTTCACAGCCCTTCGGCACCAGGAATTCATCATCCAGCTTGTTCAGGAGACGGACCACTTCCGTATGGGAACCGGAACCAAAGTCATCATTTAAGATTGCAAATTTACGTACTCCGGCATCATAAAGCTGCTGGAATTTTGCTTTCAGACTTTCAAATTTCTGGTTAAAAGCGGTATTATACGCTTCGGAACCTACTGTCTTTCCGCTTAAACTGTTAAAGAAGTAAGAAATATGTACGGACCATTCGTATTTTACCTTTGTCTCTTCTCCGACCCGGACAAGCTCTCTGATCTTTTCAATCTCTTCTGCCGGATAAAGCACGTCGTTTTTGTGGTACGGGTCGGTCTTTGAAGCATAAATATAGGTATTCATCTTTACGTCCCGGCCAAACCGCATCAGACTTTCACGCCCTTCGTAGCTCCATCCGCCATAGAATCCTTCAATAAATCCACGCATCTTCATACACGCATAATCTTCAATCTGCACATTCAGAAATCTCTGTCCTGCAAAAGATGAAAACATCATCTGCAAAGTAGCCAGGCCATAATACACTGCGTCCGTGTCCTGTCCCAAAATGACAATCGTGCCGTCTTTCGCACTCAGAAGATAGGAATCTGTCTGCTCAAAAAGATCTGCTTTGGCGACGGACACATTAGCATTCGCCCAGGTATCCACGGCGTCGCCGCTGCCTTTGATTCCCAGAAGAATCTTCTGCCCCGTTCCAATCGTGCTGCTCTCTGTTTTCGTCCTCCCGTAATCCTCCAGAATTTCTGCCAGAAACGCATTCGTATAATCGTCAATGCCGTTCTCGCTTACCACCTGTACCTCTGTTCCAAGCGTGAACTCTCCTCCCGGATACTTTGTGTCCTGCGGAATCGGATAAATCGCATAGGCATCCTGCGTGGAAGCATAACCGTTATGCAATATCTCTTCCGCATTTGCCGGCTTTTCATATGCCGCAGCCGGAAGGATACTCGTAATCATCATTCCTGCCGCCAGAAGAAAGCTGACAATTTTCTTTGTTCTTTTCATAAACGTCCTCCTTATTCTATGGTTTCACTACCAAAAAGCAGTTATATGATTTTATTATAACATTTCCACGTTTTTTTTACTACCGCAAAATCACATTTCCTTGCCATATTCTTATCCTTCGATCCCTGGATTTCTTTTATATTCAGCCCGGAAGAAACATGGAGAGACAGACCGTGCTCAAATTCACCGCTATATGGAAAATCACAGGGACACACAGGGATTTCCATTTTTCATAGGCCAAAAGCATCGCAAGCGCCATTGGAAATGCAAAAATCATCTGCACCATGTTTCCATGATAACAGGCAAAAATGGCGGCTCCTACCAGAATCGCCATCCATGTGGGAAGGTATTTCTTTAACCGCTGATACAGCAATCCCCGAAAAAGAAACTCCTCCATCACAGGCACCAGAATCCCAAGACCCAAAATCTGTACCAGAATCCCGCTGCCAAGCAATTCTTCCTGCACGGCATTGGAAAACCGTTCCGTAACCGAAAAGTACTCCATTCCTTTCGACATCAGAAAATTCAGTACGATTCCTCCCACTGCCATCAATAAATACACCCATATGGGAACCTGTTTTTTTTCTGGCGGCGCTTTCATCTGATCTCTGCGGTACATCCCTGCAAAAAACGGCAGCGCCGCAACTGCCGCAACTGTTGTCAGCCATGCCGAATCCAAACAGCCGCCCAGTACCAGCGCCGTAATATTTGAAAGGAGTACATGAATCAAGAGCGGAAGAAATACATCCCCTATCTCGTATAACATACTTTTTCTCCTCTACAGATACCGTTTCTTTATCACTGTCTGTGCAAATTCGTGATTATTTCTTGTATTCACAAACAGGTTCAAAATCGTTTCCACTGCTTCCTCCGGTTTCATACCGTTTAACGCCTTGCGCATAATATAAGAAGCCTCCTGCTCTTCCCTGTTCAGCAGCAGATCCTCTCTTCGCGTACCGGATTTCTGAATATCAATCGCCGGAAATACACGCTTCTCAGACAGTTTCCGGTCAAGAACCAGTTCCATATTTCCGGTTCCCTTAAACTCCTCGTACACCACATCATCCATCTTACTTCCCGTATCGACCAGAGCTGTCGCCAGAATCGTCAGACTGCCGCCTTCCCGCATCTTTCTCGCCGCTCCAAAGAATCGTTTTGGCATATGCAGGGCTGCCGGGTCCAGACCTCCGGAAAGTGTTCGTCCACTGGGCGGTACGGTCAGATTATAGGCTCTTGCCAGTCTTGTGATACTGTCCAGAAGAATCGTCACATCCTCATGGTGTTCCACCAGACGCTTCGCGCGTTCAATAACCATTTCCGATACTCTCTTATGATGTTCCGGCAGTTCGTCAAACGTAGAATAAATAACCTCTACATTATCTCCCACGATTGCTTCCCTGATATCCGTCACCTCTTCCGGACGCTCATCGATCAAAAGGATGATCAAATTCATATTTTTATCATTCTTTAAAATAGACTTCGCAACATCCTTCAAAAGAGTCGTCTTTCCCGCCTTCGGCGGCGATACGATCATCCCTCTCTGTCCTTTCCCAATCGGAGATACCATGTCTACGATCCGCATGGCAATTCCCCTGCCGTCACACTCCATCCGCAGACGTTCATTTGGGAAAACCGGCGTCATATCCTCAAAGTTTCTGCGCTTTGCCGCTTCTGCCGGCGTTCTTCCATTAATGGTTTTCAAATACAGCAAGGCGCTGAATTTTTCCTGCTGGGTTTTGATTCTCGTATTGCCCATCAGGATATCTCCCGTCTTTAATCCAAAACGGCGAATCTGGGACGGGGATACATACACATCGTTTTCTCCCGGCAGGTAATTCGCACACCGGATAAAACCATAGCCGTCCGGCATGACCTCCAAAATCCCCTGCGCCTGTATCCCGCTGTCAAGATTTGAAAAATCCGCAGACGGACGTTCCTCACAGCTTCTGTTTTCCGTATTTTTATTTTCTGTCCCGTGGTTGTCCTGTCCGGAAGCCTCATGACCGTGATACTCGCTGCTGCGGTTTTCACTGTTCCTTGGCGTATAACCGCGTCCATTGTTTCTGTACTCATTGTTTCTCGCCGCCTGCCGGGATTCATTCTTTGTTTCTTCCGACGGTTGATTTTTTATCTCTTCCTGCTTTGCGTCCTCCTCCAACATACGCTCGATGACTTCTTTCTTCTTCAGAGTCGAAATATTCTTCATTCCACGCGCCTTTGCCAATTCTTTGAGCACGGCCACTGATAACGCCTCATACTTTTCTCTCGTCATATTCCGTTTAATCCCTTCTTATAAACAAAATGTAACCTTCCAATAAGATTCTCCTTATTGGCCGGATTTTCTTTTTTACTGATCATTTTCCCTGGGGGTCTTGTCTGAAATGACATGACTTTTCTTCTAAACTGATAAAAGCAGAAACTGACCTGCTTTTTATTTTGTTCAGTATAACATACTTATTATAAAAAATCCAGAACTTTTCAAATCGCCGTTTTCCTGCCTTGACTCCCGTGTTATAATAATTTCTAAAAAATGTGCCTGCACAAAAAGGAGGTCACTTATGACGCCAAAGGAAGATGTACCGAAATGCGACTATATACATGCCCACCCGGAAATCATACAATCCGTTACCAAACGGATGCCAGACGAGGAACTTCTCTACGATCTGGCCGAACTTTTTAAAATTTTCGGAGATTCTACGAGAATTAAAATTCTTTATGTACTTCTGGAAAGCGAGATGTGCGTATGCGACATTGCCCAGCTTCTGCACATGACGCAGAGCGCCATTTCCCATCAGCTCCGCATTTTGAAGCAGAGTCGTCTGGTGAAATTCCGCCGGGAGGGAAAGACGATTTTCTACTCCTTACAGGATGACCATGTTTACAGTATCTTAAGCCAGGGACTGGATCATGTGGAGGAATAAATGGTATGTCTGGCGACCTGGTATGTGATCGCATAATACAGAAGATATACCAATTTATAAAAAGGCTGGCATCGAAAAGCGGATGCCAGCCTTTTTAAACATTAAGCTGTTTATCTTTTATAAATTTGTATATCCCATCAGGGATTTATCCACGGCTTTCGCCGCTTCTCTTCCTTCCCGGATCGCCCATACGACCAGAGACTGTCCTCTGTGCATATCGCCTGCGGTAAACACATTCGGAACAGACGTCTGATAATCTCCCGGCTCCGTCTTTACGTTCGTTCTGCCGTCCAGCTCCACTTGAAAAGCATCCGTCACATATTTCTGGGAACCGAGGAAGCCTGCCGCGATCAAAACCAAATCCACATCTACCACATACTCGCTTCCCTCCACGGGAACCATCCTCATGCGGCCTGTTTTCTCGTCCTTTTGGCCTTGCAGCTTCACAAGCTTCGCCTGGCACACCTCGCCCTTTTTGTTCTTGATAAATTCCGTCACTGTCGTCTGGTAGACACGGGGATCATGGCCGAACACGGCAATCGCCTCCTCCTGGCCGTAATCGGTCTTGCAGACCCTCGGCCAC
>CAJKKX010000063.1 GCA_905200565.1 uncultured Lachnospiraceae bacterium | reverse complement strand
GCTCTCCTGAGCGTATTAGTTGTAGTTAATCGTTAGCTCGCCGGAGCGTTGTCCCAGTCCGTGTGGGATGTATAGCAGGTGTTCTGGCGTCCGCGTAAGCAAGAGAACTATCGACTTCGTAACCTATCGGGGAAGCGAACCGTCCGCCACCGGAATAAAAGAAGCCGCCAGGAATATTCGAAAATATCTATGAACGGCTTTTCTGTATTTACCTGTGAAATCTATCCTCTGATCCCGAAGTACTCCCGCATACGCATCCTGTCCTTTTGCACCTGCCGCCACACTTCTTCTATTCCGTCAAATTTCCGGATTTCCCGAAGAAACAGATGGAACTCTGTGATGATCTCTTCACCGTAAATGTCCCGGTCAAAATCGTCCAGCATCGTCTCCACCGTAATCTCAGGCCGGTTATCCACAGACGGTCTCGTCCCTACATTCGTCACTCCGAAAAATGTCTCTCCTCCCACATAGGTTCTCGTAGCATAGACCCCGCAGGGAGGCATGTACTTCCGGCTGTCGATTTTCATGTTCGCCGTAGGCATCCCCACCGTCCGCCCCAGCGCTTTTCCATGAATTACTTCATTCATTATAATAAACGGATGAGCACACCATTTTATGACGCGTTTTATATCTTTTTTTTCAAAAATTTTTTTAATTTTTTCCGCAGTTATTTTTTCCCCGCCGTCTGACACCGTTTCTACCGTTTTCACAGGAAATTTTTCACTTTTTAAAAATCCGGGTTCTGCCCCCTTTTCTGTTACCAGAAGCTCTGCGCCCAGTTCGTGAATCAGCATCCTCTGCACGGATCCCTCCTGCCAGGAACGTCCGGCACATAGGGAAATCAAAATATCAATATCATACTTCTCCATCAGATATGCCTTTTCACGTTCGGTTGTCAGCGCTTCCTGACCTCTATCCTCATAAAAGCTCACGACCACGGACTGGTTTCCTCTCCTTTTACTCTCCTCTGCCAATACCCGGAGTACTGCCTGATGCCCTGCATGGACGCCATCAAACCTGCCGAACGCGACACAGGTATGCCGCATTTTTTCAATTCTGTCAAAATGCTTCATAAATCCTCCACTGTCACAATCCCTGCTGATTTTGCGCCTGCTCCTTTACTCTGGCAAATGCCTTTGCTACAGCCGGAACGAACAGTAGCAGAAGCGTAACGGCGCCTTCTGTAAAAATATAGGCTCCGTTATAAGCAAGCGAATATGGCAGGGCTCCCCAGCCTTCCCACGCATATTCACCAAAAAAGAGCCAGCCGGAAATCACCACAAACACATAGCGTCCCAGGATTCCCAGAAGATACCCTTTCACCAGTCCGTTTTTCGACTGTGCAAAAATGCCGGACAGTCCCAATGCGCCAAAAGCCAGCAGATAATCCACGATTACCTGAATCGGCATAAGGATATACGGGTCCATCAGAAATTGCAGCACACCATAAGCCGCCGCACTCATAAGCCCTGCCGCCGTCCCGTAAAAATACCCCGGCAGACAGATAAACAGCATACTAAAAAAAGTGACAGATCCTCCAAACGGAAATTCATATACCTTAATCATTGACGTCACACATGCCAGCGCAATGGACATGCCGCAAAATGCAAGCTGTTTGATTCCGATTCTCTTTTTTCCTTCTTTTCCTGACATCACATTTTCCTCCCTAAATGTAATTCGCCTGGTACGCTTTCGGTTCCAGGCGAATGTTTCTTTTTCCTCTCTATTCTGCTGCTGTATCGCTCTCTGTCTGGGCCGTCTCACTGGCAGGTTCCGTGGAAGCGCTTTCTGTTTCGCTTTCCGTTTCACTTTCTGTCTCGATCTGGAAAGTATCTGTAAAGGTAATCTCTGCGAGAAGATCCTCATCCTGCGTAAATTCTGCCGCTTCCTTCCAGGCATCATACACTTCATTAAATTTATCGCTCTTGCGCTGTGATACGATCGTCTCTTTCTGGCTTTCCGTCGCTTCCTCATCAAACGTGCTGACCATCATCGCCACATAATATCCACTTTCTGTCTCGATGACCTCATCGGCGCATGTTCCGTCCGCAAGGCTGTCTACGGCTGCCTTCACCGTCTCATCAATGCTTCCGTTATCTGTTCCATAAGTGGTAGTGGTGGCGGACATATTTTCATCAATCGCTTTTCCCGCCTCGTCCATATCCGTGCCCGCTTTCACGGCGTCAAGCACCTGCTGCGCCTGCTCTTTTTTCTCTGCCTTTTCCTCTTCCGTCAGCGCCACACTGTTTCCATCCTCATCCGTGGTATCCGCCGTGCTGAACATCACGTACTGCACTTTCTTCTGTGCTGCTTCCTCATCCGAAACCTCCGTGTCTACATCTTTGACAATTGCTGCCTGCATTCTGTTCTGAATCATGCTAAGCGTCAGCATACGCTCCACGGTCTCCTGGGAAGCCGTCATTGCTTTCAACACATCTTTGTCATTGCTCTCCATAAACTTTGTGGCAGCTTCGGTAATCTTTGCCTTGTCCTCCTCCGAAACCGTCACACCGTATTCTTCCATGTGCTTTTCCAGAATCAGCATCTGTTCCACACTTTCCACGATGCTGGTTTTTACAGACGGCCCATAGCTCTCCCACATGTTATCGCCAAACATGCTGCCGTACATGCTCTGCATACCTGCCTGATTATAACGCACCATAAAATTTACCAGGGCATAATCAATTTTTTCTCCATCCAATGTAGCCACGGTCTTTCCTTCATTGCCTGCGCCGCATCCCGTTACGGTTCCAAGCGCCAGTCCCAGACACAGCCCTGCCGCCAGCAGTTTTTTCCCTACCTTATTCATGATAAGTTTCCTCCTAAATCATCAACATAATTACAGCTAGTATAATCCTTTTTGACCTTTCCCGCAATCTTTTTTCTGAAATTAACACATTTTTCACAGTTATACGCATACTTTTCAAATCTGCGCTGTTTCCATACCTGATCACACTTTCAGCAGCCGCAGCTCCTCCAGCAGATTCCGCACCACGGTCAGCACATCGTCATTATCCTTCCCGCCCCTTCTTGGTTTTGCGTACTGGAAATATGGCTGTGCGTCCACCACGAAGCTCAGCCGTCCCCTGCTCTTTTCCAGTAACAGCTCGATTTTTTTCGGATCGACCTTTGCTTTCTCAAACATCGTAAACCGAATGGTATCGCCTTTTTGTGTCACCTCCGTCACATAAGCGCTGTGCGCCAGAGCTTTCAGGCTGGCAACTGCCAGTAAATTCTGTACCGATCTTGGCGGTTCTCCAAAACGGTCCACCAGCTCCTCCAGCATATCGTCGTACTCGTCCTCATTTTCAATTCCTGCAATCCGCTTATAAATATCCAGCTTCTGCGCCTCGTTTTTGATATAGCGTTCCGGTATGAACGCATGAATATCCAGATCAATGGAAGTGTCATACGCTTCTTCCTGCCGGCTTTCTCCTTTTTCTTCCTTCACAGCTTCATTGAGCATCTTACAGTAAAGATCATATCCTACCGCCTCCATATGCCCGTGCTGCTGTGCCCCCAGCAGGTTTCCGGCTCCACGGATTTCCAGATCCCGCATGGCGATCTTAAATCCGCTTCCCAGGTCGGTAAACTCCCGAATCGCATGGAGACGCTTCTCAGCCACTTCTTTGAGCATTTTATTTCTCCGGTACATCAGAAACGCATACGCCGTCCGGTTGGATCGTCCGACGCGCCCCCGGAGCTGGTAGAGCTGTGACAGTCCCAGATTATCCGCATCGTGAATAATCATGGTATTTACATTGGAAATATCCAGCCCTGTTTCTATAATCGTCGTAGAAACCAGCACGTCAATCTCTCCATTGATAAAATCATACATGATTTTCTCCAGCTCACGCTCTCTCATCTGCCCGTGGGCAAAAGCTACGTTTGCCTCCGGCACTAATTTTGAAACGGCATTTGCCATCTCCACGATGGTATTCACCCGGTTATACACATAGTAGACCTGTCCGCCCCTTGCCAGTTCACGGCTGATGGCCTCGCGCACCATCTCCTCATTGTACTCCATCACATAGGTCTGGATCGGCATCCTCTCCATCGGCGCTTCTTCCAGAACACTCATATCCCGAATCCCGATTAAGCTCATATGCAGCGTCCGTGGAATCGGCGTGGCAGTCAGCGTAAGGACGTCTACATTTTCTTTCAATTTCTTTATCTTTTCTTTATGGGTGACGCCAAAACGCTGTTCCTCGTCAATGACCAGCATTCCCAGATTCTTAAATTCCACATCCGAGGAAAGAACCCTGTGTGTCCCGATCAGAATGTCTACCAGCCCTTTTTTCAGATCAGCAAGTGTTTTTTTCTGTTCCGCCGCCGTCCGAAAACGGCAGAGCAGATCGACTCTGACTGGAAAATCCTTCATTCTCTGAACAAAGGTATGATAGTGCTGCTGCGCCAGAATCGTGGTCGGCACCAGATATACGACCTGCTTTCCCTCCTGAACCGCCTTGAACGCAGCACGGATAGCAATCTCTGTCTTGCCGTATCCCACGTCCCCACAGATCAGACGGTCCATGATCTTCCTGCTTTCCATGTCTTTTTTCACGGCTTCGATAGCCAGAAGCTGATCCTCTGTCTCCTCAAAAGGAAAGGTTTCTTCAAACTCCTTTTGCCACACCGTATCCGGGCCATACACAAAGCCCTCCTTTTGCTGACGTACTGCATAGAGCTTTACCAGGTCCTTTGCAATGTCCTTTACGGCTCCGCGCACCTTTGACTTGGTTTTGCCCCATTCCTGGCTGCCAAGCTTATTCAGCTTTGGCTTTTTCGCATCTGCATTCCCATACTTCTGAATCACGTCAAACTGGGTCGCCAGAATATAGAGATTACTGCCGCCCGCATACTCGATTTTCATATAGTCCTTGACGACTCTGTCCACTTCTATCTTTTCAATCCCCCGATAGATGCCAACCCCATGATTCTCATGCACCACATAGTCGCCCACCGAAAGCTCGGAAAACCGCTGTATCCTCTGTCCCTCATAGACCTTCCGCTTTTTTCGTTTTTTCTTTTCCTGTCCGAAAATGTCGCTCTCCGATATTACGACAAAGCGAATCAGCGGATATTCATATCCCCTGCTCACTTTTCCGTAAGTCACCAGAACCTCGCCCGGAGCTACCATACGTTCCATATCTTCTGTATAGAATCCGTTCAGCCCCTCTTCCCGCAGATCCTCCGCCAAACGCTGTGCTCTGCTTCTTGACCCGGACAGAAGGATCACCTGATACCCCTCCTTCTTCCATCTTTTCAAATCTTTCACCAGCAGTTCAAAGCTATTGTTATACGGATTTACCGCACGCACATCCAGACCAAACCTTCCTGTCACATTCCAGACATTTCTGGGAGAATCCAACGTGCAGAGTCCCAGACAATTCTGTCCGTTCAGATTCCCGATGGTTTCCTGGCAGGTGTTTAAAACCCCCATCTGCCCCGGCAATATGTAACCCTTCGCCAGACGATTTGCCATGCTTTCCCGAAACTCCATTTCAATGGCGTTTCCTTCCTCCATTAGACGATGCGGTTCATCCAGTACAAATAAGGTTTTCTTCTCTTTAAAATATGAAATAAAACTTACCGTCTTTTCATAGAGATAATCCACCAGCGCATCCATCCCTATACCGCACGAAATCTCTGTCATCCGCTCTTTCGTCTCTTCCAGAAGCGTCTTTAGATGATGCGCCTCCTCTGTTTTCATCTCTTTTCGCATCTGTGCATAAGGCTTTTCCACATCCTTTTCCATCTTCGTGATGGCTTCCCGGATGCGCTTTTTATCTGCCATCACCTCACTGGCAGGATAAATGGCAATGCGCTCCAGATTTTCAATCGAACGCTGGCTTTCCACATCAAAGCTTCTGATGGAGTCAATCTCGTCTCCCCACAGCTCGATACGGACAGGATTCTCTTCCGTCAAAGGGAAAACATCAAAAATTCCTCCCCGAACCGCAAACTGTCCGGTTCCTTCTACCTGTAATACATTTTCATACCCCATCGCCGTCAGGCGAAGCTTCATGGCCTCTACTTCCACCACACTGTCACTTTGAAGGTGCAGAATGTTTTTCTGAAAGTCCTCCAATGGCACCAGATGATCCATACAGCCTCCCATGGTGGTGATAACCGTCACCTGTTCTTCCTCCAGAAGCGCTTTCAGAACCGCCATCCGCTGCTGTACGATCAGATTGCTGTGAATATCCGCACTATAAAAAATCAAATCTCTCGCAGGATAAAGCAGCACGTTTCTGTCAAAAAAGCGGTAATTCTCATACAGCTCCTTCGCCCTTGTCTCGCTGTAGGTCAGGATCACCTTACATGGAAATTCTTCGCCCGCCGCCTGGACAAAATGAGGTTTCTGGGCATCAATACATCCGGATACCTGCACGACTCCGCATTTTCGCAGAGAATTCCTGATTTCCTGAAATTCTCCCAGTTTTTTGAGTGGCTCTGTAAAAGATTTCATTCTGCTACCTTCTTATTATATTCATTCATTGCCGCCGCCATATCGTCCATCATCTTTACTGCGGCGTCCGCCGCCCGCTCCAGAGAAGCATCCACCCGCTCACGCTCTGCTTTCGGAAAGCGGCTCAACACATAGTCCGCCAGGTCATAACCCTTTGGCTTTTCTCCGACCCCGACCTTTATGCGTTTAAATTCCTGTCCGCCCAGATGTGCGATAATATTTTTGATTCCATTGTGACCGCCTGCGCTGCCCTTTGCCCGCAGCCTGAGCTGTCCGGGCTCCAGGCTGATATCGTCATAGATCACGATCAGTTCCTCCGTCTCATCTATCTTATAAAAATCTATGAGCGTTCTCACGCTTTCACCACTCAGATTCATAAAAGTCTGGGGCTTTGCCAGAATTACCCGCTTTCCCTCTATCACGCCTTTTCCGCACAGGGCTTTCTGTTTCTTCGTGTCTATGCGGATTCCATAACGCTCTGCCAGTATGTCAATTTTATCAAATCCCACATTATGTCTCGTATGTTCGTATTGTTTTCCCGGATTTCCAAGTCCTACGATCAAATACATGTCCTGCTTCCTCACCTTTCTTTTCCGTCACAAAATTCCAGCACCTTCCGGTAGGGCATATCGCCGCCGAATAAATCCAGCGCACTTCCAACCGTCACATCGACTGCGTCTTTTCCCAAAACTTTCAGTTTCTCCAAGTCCTCAAAGCATCCCACGCCCCCGGCATAGGTAACCGGAAGTCCCTGCCAGTTTCCGAGCATACGTACCAGATTTTCTTCAATTCCCCGCGCTTTTCCCTCCACGTCTACCGCATGGATCAAAAACTCATCACAAGATCCTGCCAGCTTCTCCAGCGTCCGCTCGTTCAGCACGACCTCCGTAAATTTCTGCCACCGGTCCGTGACGATCACATACTCCTCCCCTTTTCTCCGGCAGCTCAAATCCAGCACCAGCCGTTCTCTCCCCACCGAGCTTTTGATCTTCTCAAGATTCTCATAATTCAGGCGTCCGTCTTTAAAAACAAAGCTGGTAACGATGACATGCGAAGCGCCTGCCTCCAGATAGTCCGCAGCGTTTTTATCATGGATTCCGCCCCCCACCTGCATCCCTCCGGGATACGTCCGCAAAGCCAAAAGCGCCTGTTTTCTGGTCGCTTCATAATAGGGGGAAGCAGCCGCATTGAGCAAAATAATGTGCCCCCCTCTGACACCGTCCTTTTTATAAAATTCCGCATAACAGGACGCATCCTGCCCGGAAACAAAATTTTCCGCTGCCGAATCGTCCCTGTCTGCCAGCGTCCCGCCGACGATCTGTTTCACTTTTCCATTATGTATATCAATGCATGGCCGAAATTTCATGTCATTCCTCTTTTCCGTTCCGTTTTTATATCAGCGGAAACCAAATGCTTTTCCACCCGCATCCGGTTTCCTTCCGATATATTAACATACCTGATGAACAGAGTAAATGGCAAGCCGAAACTTATTTTGCCTTGTCCCTTTTTGTCGTTTCCGCTGTATTCGTATTCTCTGTGTTATTGACATGATTCCCATCCAGATCATTTGCAATATCATCCACGCCGTCGCGAATGTCGTCGCCAAGTCTTTCTAGCGCGCCTTCGCTGTCCCGATTTTCTGTTCCATCGGTCGTGTCGTTCAGATTATCCTTACCATCGGTGGTTCCTGTCGTGCCATTGTTTCCGTTCGTATCACTTGTGTGATCCGTTCCGTTCACATTGCTGTCGTTTGTATCCTCTGTATTGTCCGTCCTGTCTGTATTGTCCGTCTTGTTCGTCTGCTCTGTTGACGCTGTCGTGTTTTCTGTTACACGATTTGTATCCTTATTGTTTTTGTTTGTGCCGCAGGCTGCCAGCCCCATAACGCAGAGAGCAAGAGTCAGTCCCAGGATCATTTTCTTCAACTGTTTCATTTTGTTTCTCCTTTACTAAAGATTGATTTCTTTCCTAATATGCCCTTCGTTTCCCATGATTATTCATGAAAAGAAATCCGCTTCCGGAAAATCCTTCTGGCAAACTGCTTTCCATTAAATGGAATCAGGGGATAAAGATAACTCTTTCCTGATACGGTACGATTGCATCCGATGGCAAGCAGAGCCAAAAAAATTCCCGCCAAAAAACCATACCAGTCAAAGACTGCTGTCAGAATCAATAAAAGCACCCTCATAAATTTCAGCGCATACCCCAGCTCATAACTTGCCTGGGTATAATTGGCCACCGCCACAAACGCCATATAAAGCATCGTTTCCGAATTAAACCAGCCAGACTTTACCGCAAATTCTCCCATTACAATCGCGGCAATCACACTTAGAGGAGTCGTAAGCATATTCGGGGTATTGATAGCGGCGAGCTTTAGTCCATCAATGCCGATCTCCAGAATCAGAAGCTGGTAAATAAGCGGAATGTTGACGTCTCCCTCCACCTTAATAAAATCAAACGCCGCCGGAATCCACTGCGGATTCTGCATCAGCAAAATCCATGCAGGCGTAAGAACCAGTGTAAGAATGGCAATAAAAAAGCGGGTAAACCTGAGATATGTGCCCGTAATCGGCGGAAAATAGAAATCGTCCGCCTCTTCCATAATATCAAAAATCGAAACCGGAAGAATGATCGCCGCCGGTGAATTATCGACCAGGATCGCGATCTTCCCTTCCAGAATACTGGCTGCCGCCGTG
>CAJKKX010000062.1 GCA_905200565.1 uncultured Lachnospiraceae bacterium | reverse complement strand
CTTTTGCAAGGATCGGGTTCTCGAATACGCCCATCGGGCCGTTCCATACAACGGTTTTTGCCGTCCTTGCAGCCTCTGCGTACAGCTCTGCTGTCGCAGGTCCGATGTCCAGGCACTCTTTATCAGCCGGAACTGCATCTGCGGATACGACAGATACTTCGATTTCTGCATCGATCGGGCTTGGGAAGCCGTCAGCTACGACTGCGTCTACCGGAAGCAGAAGCTTTTTGCCCATCTTCTCAGCCTTCTCCATCATCTCTTTGCAGTAATCAATCTTAGACTCATCCAGAAGAGAATTTCCTACTTCCTTGCCCTGCGCTTTTAAGAAAGTATAAGCCATTCCGCCGCCGATAATCAGGGTATCGCACTTCTCAAGAAGATTGTTGATAACGTTCAGCTTGTCTGCAACTTTGGCTCCGCCGAGAATTGCTACAAACGGTCTTTCCGGATTGTTTACCGCATTGCCCAGGAAATCGATTTCTTTCTGCATCAGGTAACCTACTGCCGCCGTGTCCACATATTCTGTTACACCTACGTTCGAGCAGTGTGCTCTGTGCGCTGTACCGAAAGCATCGTTTACAAATACTTCACACAGGGAAGCCAGTTCTTTACTGAATGCTTCGCCGTTCTTCGTCTCTTCCACACGGTAACGTGTATTCTCTAATAATACAACTTCTCCGTCCTGCATAGCTTCTACGGCTGCCTTTGCATTCGGTCCTACTACCTCAGGATCTGCCGCAAATTTCACTTCCTGTCCCAGCAGCTCAGAAAGACGTGCTGCTACCGGCGCCAGAGAAAGCTCCGGTTTCGGCTCTCCCTTCGGTTTTCCCAGATGAGAACAAAGGATTACCTTTCCGCCGTCAGCGATTAATTTTTTGATTGTCGGAAGAGCTGCTACCAGACGATTTTCGTCTGTGATCTTTCCTTCTTTTAATGGAACATTAAAATCGCATCTTACCAGAACTTTTTTGCCTTTTACGTTAATATCATCAACTGATTTCTTATTAAGCATTTCTTTGCCTCCTGAATAATGATAAAAGGGTCCGGCCCAAGCAGACCGGACCCTTT
Source organism: uncultured Lachnospiraceae bacterium (assembly GCA_905200565.1). Next base: position 8,106 of record CAJKKX010000062.1, on the reverse strand, counting down.
TTGGATCTTCTTAAAGATATTTAAACTTATGCTAACTCTGAGAAGTATTTGATTGTACGAACCATCTGGCTTACATAGGAATTCTCATTGTCATACCAGGAAACTACCTGTACCTGAGATGTTCCATCTTCCAGATTTACTACCATTGTCTGAGTAGCATCGAACAGAGAACCAAATCTCATACCAACGATGTCGCTGGATACGATCTCGTCTGTGTTGTATCCGAAGGACTCTGTAGCTGCTGCCTTCATAGCTGCGTTGATACCATCAACAGTAGCCTGTCCTTTTACAACTGCGTTCAGGATTGTGGTAGAACCTGTCGGGGTCGGTACACGCTGAGCAGAGCCGATCAGCTTGCCGTTCAGTTCCGGAATAACCAGACCGATTGCTTTTGCTGCACCTGTGCTGTTTGGAACGATGTTTACAGCGCCTGCACGAGATCTTCTCAGATCGCCTTTTCTCTGCGGTCCGTCAAGGATCATCTGATCGCCTGTGTAAGCGTGGATGGTGCACATGATACCAGACTGGATCGGCATATAGTCATTCAGAGCTTTTGCCATCGGAGCCAGGCAGTTTGTTGTACAGGAAGCTGCGGAAATAACCGTATCCTCTGCTTTCAGTGTCTCATGGTTTACATTGTAAACGATAGTCGGCAGATCATTTCCAGCCGGAGCGGAAATAACGACCTTACGAGCGCCTGCCTTAATGTGTGCTTCTGCTTTTGCCTTAGAGGTATAGAATCCTGTACACTCTAATACAACGTCTACTCCGATTTCTCCCCACGGAAGCTGGGAAGCGTCAGCCATAGCGTAAATTTTGATTTCTTTTCCATCAACAGTGATAGAATCCTCACCAGCCTCTACTTTGTCAGCCAGTTCGTATTTACCCTGAGATGAGTCATATTTTAATAAGTGTGCTAACATTTTCGGAGATGTTAAGTCGTTGATTGCAACTACTTCATATCCCTCTGCGCCAAACATCTGTCTGAATGCAAGACGGCCAATACGACCAAAACCATTAATTGCTACTTTTACTGCCATGATTTAATTCCTCCTAAGAATGAAATAATTTGACCAGCCAAAAACCGGTCTTTTGTGTGTTTCTATATAGTTTGTTAAAGAAACCACAACCTATTCCTTATTTTACCTAACTTGTCCCGAAAATTCAAGAGAAAATTACAAATTTATGATTCTTTTAGAAACTTTTGGCAGGTTTCCATACAGGATTGGACTTTTTTTCAAATATCCTTTATGATAAAAGAAAAAACAAGTGTACTAGGAGGGATTTTTTTGAACAGTGATTTCCATATTCACTCGTCCTTTTCGGCAGATTCTACAGCGCCTATGGCGTCCATGATCGAAGAGGGTATCCGGCGTGGGCTGAAAACAATGTGTTTTACCGAGCACCTGGATTATGATTATGTTGCAGACGGGAATCTTTTCGAGGTGGATACGCCTGCTTATCTGGATGAACTGAACCGCTGCCGGCAGCTATACGGCAAAAAAACAGAGCTTCTCTTTGGAATAGAACTTGGACTGGAGCCGCGTCTTTCGGGACGGCTCTCAGAATATGTGCGGCAATGGGATTTCGACTTTATCATCGGCTCTTCCCATACGGTAAACGGAGCCGACCCTTATTACCCCGCTTTCTACAAAGGGCGCAGCGAAAAGGATTGCTACCTGGAATACTTTCAGTCCATCCTTCAGAATCTGGAAGCATTCTCCGATTTTGATGTGTATGGACATATCGACTACATCGTGCGCTACGGGCCAAACAAAAACCGCTTCTACTCCTATGAAAAATACAAGGATATTCTGGATGAAATCTTAAAATCCATCCTTTCGCATCATATTGGCCTGGAGCTGAACACAGCCGGTTATAAGTACGGCCTGAACGCCCCGAATCCCCACCCCGATATATTAAAACGTTACCGGGAGCTTGGCGGCGAAATCCTTACTGTGGGCAGCGACGGCCATGCGCCGGAACATCTGGCTTATGCTTTCGATAAGGTACGGGATGTACTGCTGGCATGCGGCTTCCGCTACTATACTGTTTTCCGGAACCGGAAACCGGAATTTGTAAAACTATAAGAATCCCCCGCAGCTTCCTGCGGGGGATTCCTGATCTCTAACTATTTCACTCTTGTTTTCTTTCCTGCGCCTGCTTTTTTCAATTTCTTCAGCAATGCGGCTTTCTGTTTCTTATTCATCTTCTTCGCGCTTACTACCAGCTTTGCGGACGTCTTTTTAAACGCCTGCTTTCCAATGGTCTTTAAAGCCTTGCCCTTCAACTGAACCATCGTCAGACTCTTACATCCTTTAAACGCACTCTTTCCAATGCTTGTAACGTTTTTGCCAAGAATAACTTTTTTCAGCTTCGCATTACCGCTCATTACTTTGTCGCCGACCTGTGTAACGGTATGTTTATATCCGTTCAGATCAACCGTAGCGGGAACGTTCATCTTTGTTGCCCTCTTGCTCTTCACGGCTACAAGCTTTGCCGTCCTTGTATCCGGATTAATTACCTGATAACGCGAGCCGTCTTTTGCCTTCATGACGTCGCCCTTTTGCGGCTGCGTTACTGGCGGCTGTCCTGCTTTTTCCACCGTTACCGCAATCGAAGCTTTCTTATTCTGCGGATTTTCGATATTCTCAGCAAGCCTGAGGTCTCCCTGAAGCGTATAGATTCCGGCTGTGCTGCCATTATAATTGCCTTTCTGCCAGGTCACATCCAGTTCCACGATCTCTCCGGAATCTAATACAGCCTTTACCTTCTTCGGCAGAGTAAGCTGTTCAAATGCAGTGCCATTCTTTACGGTTACGCCGTTAAGCGCCGCCACATTTGTAATCTTTTTGGTAGAAGCCGTTATCTTTCCTGCAACAAAACTAAGTCTTGCCACGTCTGAATTCTTGTCCTGCTCACTTACCGCCACTACTTTTACATTGTACTTCTGATCTACGGTAAGTCCTGTGAGGGCATACTCCGTATCTGCCGTCTCTCCTGCCAGCGCACCGTCTACATAAACTTTATACTTCGCCGCGCCGTTCGAAGCTTTCCAGGACAACTTCGCCTGTGTAGCGTCTGCTCCTGCTGTCACAGTCAGTCCTGTCACTTTATCCGGCGCTGTTCCTTCGTCCGGTTCTTTCGTTTCCTGAGAAAGGGTCGTCGCCTTCACCTCAACTGCATTCTGTGACTCCTGCCCTGACACAACGGCTTTCACAGAAAGAGTATATTCTTTTCCGGACTCCAGTCCTTCCACCCATGCGTAGGTTCCCGTAGCTGTCGCCGCTTCTCGGCCGTTTGCATAAATCTTATAGGAATCTGCTCCATCCGTCGGCGTCCACTGAATCATCACACGCTCGGATTCGACTGCCAGCACCTGTGCCTGCTGTCCGGCAGGAATCTCCGGGATTCCAGAAGGACTGATGACGCGGAAAGCATCCAGCTCTACCTTTGTACGGCTGCCGCTTCCTTTGGTATTTGTTGCCCTGACTACGATTGTATGCTCGCCCGGAGCCAAATCTGTTTTCAGGAATACTTCATGCTGTCTCGTCGTGCTTGCCGCATAAGTATCATATTCCCCATAGGAAGTTCCATCAATCGAAACCTCTATCTTTCCTCTGTCAGAGTTCAGACACGTCCAAACGCCAATGCCTGTACCTGTAAAAGTCAGCGTAGCTGTTTCTGTTCCAGTCGGGCTCTCTAAATACTTAATCGTACCGTCATAATTGCTGCTTTCTGAATTCCAGTCTCCCCAATTGCCGGAATACTGAATTCTGCTGTCCTGATCGTCAATCATTCCGCCACTGTTGAGCGATACGCTCTCGGAAGGATCTGACTCTGCTTTCCCGCTTCCTGCCGTCACCTGATACGTAAGACTGCCGAAAATGCTGTATCCCGTTTCATCCGTATACGTTGTTCCTGTCACGCCTGATGCAATCTGTACCATTTCGCCCTCATCGGCCTGACGATATACATTGTATACCATAGTTTCATCATTTCCACTTGCGTTCCAGCTCAGCTCTACGCGATTCGCATCCAGTCTTCCTGCATTCAGGCCCGTCGGGGTAATCCCTTTGTTTTCCTTTGGAATCTGGCTGATGGTATAACTCTTTCCCTTCTCTGTATCAAAGGAGATACGGTTATCTGCGATTTTGGTGATTTCCATTTCATTTCCATCTTCATCTGTCACAGACGCCAGGAAAAGATTATTCCCCTGTACGGCAACCTCTCCGCCGTTTTTGGAAGTAATGACTGCCTGATCCAGTTCCTTATTGGACCACGCCATATCCACTTCAAAGTTTCCTCTTGCCAGCAGGCCCTTTACATGACCGTCTGCCCACGCATCCGGAAGCGCCGGAAGCAGGTTAATATAATCCATATTGCTCTGCATCAAAAGTTCGTTGACGCCTGCGGTGTAACCAAAGTTTCCGTCAATCTGGAAAGGCGGATGCGTATCCCAGAGGTTCTTATAGATTTTGGAACCGAACAGATTGCCAATTACCTTGTATGCGTGGTTTCCATCACCGAGACGTGCCCAGGTCGCGATACGCTGCGCCATACCCCAGCCGGTACTTTCATCTGTACGGTTGTTCATGGACACTCTTGCTGCCTCAAAGTACTCCGGTGTATCAGATGAGATCAGATCTCCCGGGAAAAGTCCCAGCATATGGGAAATATGTCTGTGTCCATACCCCTGTCCGATCGTATTTCCATCCGCATCCTTATTAAACTCTTCCTCTGTATACCACTCTTTAATCTGGCCGCTCTTTCCAATCTCGATCGGTGACAACCGGCTCTGAGTTTCCTTCCACTCGGCAACCTTATCCTCATCTACGCCCAAAAGCTCCGCTGCCTTAATCGTATCTTCATAAAGCTGCCATACCAGCGTGCCTTCATAAGTATTTCCCAGCGTCCTCGCACCATGCTCCGGTGAATAAGCCGGCGCTGTTGCAAGACGGGTAGACTTCGTTCCATCCTCCAGAGTAATTTCCATACCGCTGTCCACCAGAATCTGATCGTACAAAAGCGCCTCTTCCTTCATCATCGGATAAAGCTTTTCTTTCATGTATTCCAGATCGCCAGTGTACTCATAGTACTCCCAGCAGTTCTGGAGAATCCACGGTACGGACGCCGGCGACCAGCCCCAGTCAAAGCTCCAGCCCGGACAGGTCCAGCCAAACGGATTGTTCTGCGTATGTGCAGAAAAGCCCGCATCCGTACCAAAATAAGTCTGCGCCGTCACCTTGCCCGGTTCAACCATAGACTCAATATAATCCACCAGAGGCGTCGCACATTCCACCAGATTCGACGAATAGGTCGGCCAGTAATTCATCTGAAGATTGACATTGATATGGTAATCCGAACCCCAGGGCACCTGATTTCCGTCACCCACACGGTTCTGCCATACGCCCTGAAGGTTGGAAGGCAGGTCGCCCTCTCTGGATGATGCGATGGTCAGATAACGTCCATACTGATACAGAAGAACCTCCAGAAGCCCTCTCTCTGCCGATGTAGCCGTAGAGTTTTTGTATGCCGCCAGAAGATCATCCGTCGCCTTTTCTGCCGCCTGTACCGTCTGTCCGAGATTCAGGTCTACTCTGTCAAAAAGCTCCTGATAATCTGCCAGGTGAGAACTTTTCACTTCGTCATAGCCTTTCTCTTTCGCTGCGTCAACAACACCTTTTACACGGGCTGCTACCTGCTCGTCTGTCTCGCCTGTACGGTAATAGTAAGTTTTTGTTTTATCCTCATTATAGAATGTATTTTTGTAATCCGTTCCTGCTGAAATAAAAATCACAACTTCATCCGCGCCGGAAATATCCAGAGACTGCTGATCGGAACCCGCCGCCTTCGTACCGTCCGTCACGACCTGAAGGACAGAATTCATCTTCATCTGATTATCCTGTAAGCTTCCCTTCATCACGATCGTGCCTGCACTGGCGTCTACCGTATAGTCGGCATTCTTGCCCAGCCTGCGGCTTACGACATTATTATCATCATTGTCTACCGGGAATTTGACATTCAGGTTCAGTTTACTGTTTCCCTTCGCCGTCAGCTTCATAGCCAGTACGTTATCCGGATAGCTCATGAAATATTCTCTGTGATAATCCGTTCCGTTCTGCGTAAAATCCACATTTGCAATTCCGGTCGTAAGATCAAGATCGCGGCTGTAATCCGTATAATTATTGTTTGTCAGTCCGCTGAAGGTAAGGTAAATATCTCCCCATGACTGATAAGAGCCGTATCCATCATTTAAGCCCGCTCCCACCAGGGCGTTACAGAGACTGGTCGCATTGGAGGCGTTGTTCTGAAAAGCCTCTACGACCTGACGGTATTTTTCTGACATTGCCACACCGCCTGACGTCGCAATATTTCCTCCCTGATAATTCGGCCTTGACTCGCTGGGCCCCCCATTCCACAGTGTTTTCTGGTTGAAGGTCAACCGCTCATTGACAATCTCGCCATACACATTTGCGCCCATAAAGCTGTTGCCGATGGGAAGCGTCATCTGCTCCCAAAGATCGTTCCCGCTCAGTCCGCTTGCGCTTGCCGGCTCATCGTACCACAATCTCAATACATTTTCCTCCGTCTCTGCCTGCTCAGACGCCGCCCTGGTTTCCTGCATACTGCCAGCCATTACGGAAATCCCGCTCATTGTCAATATCATCGACATGGACAAAAGCGCTGATAAAATCTTTTTCTTCACTTTCTTTCCTCCTATTCATCAATAGTTATTTCTATTAAAACATATCCACCGCTCTTTTTCAATCTAAAAATAGTCAGAAATACCAAAAAGACACCCGAAAATCAGAATTTTCACTCTCATTTTCACAGTGTCTTTCGACTATTTTCTATCGCAATTCACAACTTGTCCCTATGATTGTCCCCCCGCCAAGCACAAAATCGCCATCATAAAAGACGACGGCCTGTCCCGGAGTAACCGCCCGCTGCGCTTCCGGAAAAACACACCGGATTCTATCATTTCCTATTTTTTCAATCCTGCACGGAGACCCTTTATGATTATACCGGATCTTTGCCATGACCTCCATCCCGTTCTCAAATGCAGGGACAGCCATCGCGTTCAGCCTGTCCGCATAAAGCGTATGGCTGAAAATATCTTCATTTTCCCCAATCACTACTTCATTTGTCTCCGGACGGATTTCCGACACGAACACAGGATGACCCATCGCCAGGTTCAATCCTTTCCTCTGCCCGATGGTATAATGCGTAATGCCCCTGTGACGCCCGATCACCTCTCCCTTCGCATTCACGAAATTTCCCTCCGGAACAGGCCTTCCCGCATTTTCTTCGATAAAACGGGCATAGTCCTTATCCGGGACAAAACAGATTTCCTGGCTGTCCGGCTTGTGCGCTACCCTAAGCCCGATCTGTCCGGCAATCTTTCTGATTTCTTCCTTCGTATATTCGCCTGCCGGCATCAGCGTGTGCGCAAGCTGGTACTGCGTCAGATTATAGAGCGCATAGGTCTGATCCTTCGCCGCAGCAGCGGATTTTATCAGCGAAAACCTCCCGTTCTCCAGTTGTCTTATTCTGGCATAATGTCCGGTAGCGATATAGTCCGCTCCGATCTCCATACTGCGCCTTAACAGAGATTCCCATTTTACATAACGGTTGCAGGCGATACAGGGATTCGGCGTTCTGCCCTCCAAATATTCCTTTACAAAATAGTCCATGACATTTTTTTTGAACTCCGCTTTGAAATTCATCACATAATAGGGAATTCCAAGATCCTGCGCCACCCGTCTGGCGTCGTCCACCGCGCTCAGTCCGCAGCATCCGCCGCTTTCCTGCTGTATGATTTCATCCTCATCCTGCCAGATCTGCATCGTTACGCCAATGACTTCATATCCCTGCTCTTTTAAAAGATATGCCGCCACAGAAGAATCCACGCCGCCGGACATGCCAACTACTACTTTTTTCAATATGCTTCCTCTTCTTCCTCTTCGCCCTCGTGAATGTCAGACTTCGGCTTTGTCAGTCCCTCGATCTTGATTCCTTTCTTCTCTGCATAATCCCAGAGCGCAGCGTGAATGGCTTCCTCTGCAAGCAGGGAACAGTGGACTTTTACAGGCGGAAGTCCGT
>CAJKKX010000061.1 GCA_905200565.1 uncultured Lachnospiraceae bacterium | reverse complement strand
ATAGGAGTAATAACCGCCCACACCCACGTACATATAATAATCGCCGTCCACGGCCGTCTTCAGCAACAGATTGACGGGTACGGTCAGCGTCGGCGAAACCATCTTGCGGAACGAATCGGTCACTATCAGCTCTCCCGACGGGTTCTGCTGCGGATAACGGAAAGTACGGTGGTTATAAATCACCTCCGGACGGATGGCGAAGACGTCGTTGATATTGAACTGCAGGAAAGCTCCCGCATTCCACGAAAAACGCGGAGCACCGTTCACGGCGGCCCCGTGTACTACATCACCACCGCTTTTAAGGGCGGCTTCGGCAAGTTCCTTGCCGGATTCTTTGCTGTGGCCATCATCCTGGCCCTGGGCTTCATGGGCTGCATGGTGCAGTCCAACTCCATCGGCTCCACCTTTGAGACCGCCTTTGGCGTGCCGGCCTGGATCGTGGGCATCGTGCTGGTGGTCATCTGCGCCATCATCTTCCTGCTTACGATGCTTTCATCCCTTCTTCTTGGCTTCTCATCCATATATTTCTTCAATGCAGGCTCATTGCCCAGCATGATTGCTCCCAGCCCGTCCATAACCAGATTGACAAACAGAAGATGCGTAACCTTCAAAGGCTCCTCCACACCGAAAAACGGTGCGATGGCGCTTACGACCACTGCCGCCACATTAATCACAAGCTGGAACTTACAGAATTTCAGAATGTTGTGATAAATCGTCCTTCCGTACCAGATGGCGTCCTTGATGGATTTAAAGTTATCGTCCAGAATGACGATCTTACCTGCTTCTTTTGCCGCTTCCGTTCCGCTTCCCATTGCAAATCCCACATCCGCACGTTTCAGAGCCGGAGAGTCATTCACACCGTCTCCCGTCATGCCGACCACCAGATTCATCTCCTGGCAGAGCCTTACCATGCGGGATTTATCCGTAGGCAGCGCACGGGCGATGACGCGGATATGAGGAATCCTCTCCTTCACTTCCTCATCGGACATCTCATTCAACTGTGCGGACGAGATCGCCTGATCCTCCGGATTTTTCAAAAGCCCGGCGTCCTTTGCGATCGCCACCGCCGTCTCCAGCCTGTCTCCGGTAATCATAACCACCTGGATTCCCGCATTCTGTACTTCCTCAATGGCCTCTCTCGCCTCTGGACGCACATCATCACGGATACCTGCCAGACCGATGATTACGATATCATCATTCACCGTATTTTCCACCAGCGGCTTTTCGGAATAGCCAAATGCCAGGACACGCATTGCTTTCGCCGCCAGAGCGTCAATCTTTTCATTCAGAACCGCCTGGTCAAGCTTCTGTTCTTTTCCGTCTGCGTCCAGATACCGGCTGGCAGAAGCCAGCAGCTTCTCCGGTGCTCCCTTATAGAACGTCTTACCCAGGCTGTCGATTCTCGCCTGACTGAATTTGTTTGCGGAGTTAAATCCCTGGCTTGCCGTCACGACATACTCCTGGTTGGACTGTAACGCCAGAAATACAGGCTCCCCGATAAATTTCATCAGCGCCTGGTCGGTCGCGTTTCCGCCAATCACACGGTGGGAAGAGTCAAACATGGACTGGGTATTTTTTCCGATCGCAAGGTCTAACAGACCCTTGACCTGGCTGTGCTTACTCAGGTCAGCAATCGCAATGGACTTGCCGTCCGCAGTAAAGAAGTCTACCACTTCCAGCCTTCCCTTTGTAATCGTACCGGTCTTATCACTGAACAGAATATTCAGGGAACCCGCCGTCTCGATCCCTTCCGCCTTGCGCACGAGCACGTTATGGGAAAGCATCTTACTGGTATTCTGCATCAGTACCAGAGAAATCATCAGCGGCAGTCCTTCCGGTACCGCGCACACGATGATAACGACCGCCAGGGAAACCGCCTCCACGATCTTTTTCACAACGACCTCCACGCCCATAGAAAAGAAAGCGTCAAAGCCTCCCGCCGTCATGATGAAATATGCAAAGTAAAGAACTGCGATCACGATCGCGCCGATATAGCCAAACGTGGAAATCTGCTTTGCCAGCTTTGCCAGCTTTACTTTTAACGGGGAATCCGGTTCATTTTCCTGCATCTCCTCCGCCATCTTACCCATCATGGTTTTCAGACCGACTCTCCGGACGTCCAGAACGCCCTCCCCGTCAAACACCACGGCTCCACGGAAAAGGGAATGAGCGTCCACGAACGTATCGCCCGTGATATTCTCCGCAAGCTGGAAGCTCTCATCCGCCGCGGTTTTCTTACATTCCTCCGCCTCGCCGTTGAGCGCGGAGTTATCCACACGCAGGCTCCCGGAAATCAGAACGCCGTCCGCCGGAATCTTATCTCCGGACTGTAAGAGCACCTTGTCTCCCACAACCACATCATCCACGTCGATCACAGTCACAAGGCCGTTTCTGTGTACCTTACATTTGTCCTTTTCCGTGCTGTCCTTTAATTCCCGATACTTCGTATCGCTGGCAACACCTGTCTTGGCAGATACAAACGCAACGATCAATACTGCAACAATCGTTCCAAGCGGTTCATAAATTTCTGCGTAGCCAAAGAAAAACATCACTATCATCAGCGCCGCGATCGCCAGAAGAATCTTAATCATCGGGTCCCCGAAGGTCTCCTTAAATTCCTCCCAGAAGGTTGTCGGTTCGGAATCAGGGATTACATTGGAACCATATTGCTGTCTTGAGGCTTCGACCTCTTTGTCGGTAAGTCCATTAAACTTCATGCCTTTTAATCTCCTATTATTTTTACAGCTATTTGGGACTGAACTCTTTTCCATCCAGTCCCATTTTCCTGCTTTTTATAAATATCTTTTCGCCAGATCTCCAATGCCTGCGTCATTTGTTCCCTGACCCATAGCGCTGAATTTCCATTCGCCGTTATAACGGTATACTTCTCCAAAGACCATTGCCGTCATTCCGGAATAATCCTCTGTCAGATTATATCTGCACATTTCCCGGTTCGTTCTCGCATCCACCAGACGGATGAACGCATTGCGGATCATGCCGAAATGCTGGTTTCTCTTATACGCCTGATAAATATTTACCACAATTACGATCTTATCGTATTCCGCCGGAACCCTTGCCAGGTCAATCACGATCTGCTCATCATCGCCCTCTCCTGCTCCCGTCAGGTTATCGCCCATATGCTGAACCGTTCCCGTCCTGTGCTGAAGATTCGCGAAATAAACCACATCCTTGTTATCGCAGAGCTTTCCTCCACGCAGCATGATCGCTGAAGCGTCACAGTCGATCGGCTGCGGTTTCGGTGCGAAAAATCCCCGTGATCTGGGCGCTTCATCCCAGCCCAGCCCGACTACGATCTTTGACAGCCTGGCGTTTTCTTTTGTCAGGCTGACCTTTTGTCCTTTTTGTAAACTGATTGACATCTTATTTTCCTCCTACTCCACATCCACGCCAAAGCTTGCGCAGAGCGCCGCCAGGCCGCCCTGGTAGCCGCTGCCGATGGCATTAAACTTCCACTCGTTTCCGTTTTTATACAGTTCTCCGAACACAGCCGCCGTCTCGATGGAAAAATCCTCGCCCAGATCGTAACGCAGCATTTCTTCTCCATTGTTCTCATTATAAATACGGATAAAAGCATTGTTCACCTGTCCGAAATTCTGCCTTCTGGCCTCTGCCTCATAAATGGTTACGGTAAAGACGACCTTCGAAATGTTGGCAGGAACAGACGAAAGGTCTACCCGAATCTGTTCGTCATCTCCGTCTCCCGCGCCGGTAAGATTATCGCCCATATGCTGAACACTTCCCGACGGGTGGGTCAGATTTCCGTAAAAAACAAAATCCTCCGCCCTTGATACCTTTCCTGCATCGGTCACTAAAAACGCGGCCGCATCCAAATCGAAATCTCCGCCGGTATCAAACTGATTCACATCCCAGCCCAGCCCGACTACTACCTTCGTCAGCCCCGGATTTCCTTTTGTCAGGCTGACCTTCTGTCCTTTTTGTAAATTGATTGGCATAATTTTTTCCTCCTTTATGCTACCTCGATTCCATAATGTCCGCAGAGCGCCGCCAGGCCGCCCTGGAAGCCGCTGCCGATGGCGTTAAATTTCCATTCTCCGTTGTGACGGTACAGCTCGCCTACCACGACCGCCGTTTCGATGGAAAAATCCTCACCCAGATCATAGCGGATGAGCTCTCTGTCTGTCGCCACATCCACAATACGGATGAAAGCGTTGGATACCTGACCGAAGTTCTGTCTCCTTACCTCCGCATCATAGATCGTTACCGTAAACACAACCCTTGATACATTTGCCGGAATCTTCGTCAGATCCACCTCAATCTGTTCGTCGTCGCCCTCTCCTTCCCCTGTCAGGTTATCGCCCATGTGCTTTAAGGCCCCGCTGGAGTGCTCCAGATTTCCATAGAAAATAAATTCTTTCTCTGTCGGGCATTTTCCGTTTTCTCCTACCATAAACGCTGCCGCATCCAGGTCAAAATCAGCGCCGGAATCAAATACGTTTACGTCCCAGCCCAGCCCGACCATGATATTTTTCAGACTTGGGTTTCCCTTTGTCAAATCAACTTTCTGTCCTTTTTGCAAATTAATCGGCATAATCTTTTCCCCCTTTTGTGGTAATTGCTTTGTAACTGTCCAGTACCTTCACAGTTCCATTACTTTCTTTATTTAAAGCAGCGGATTTTCGCTGTTCTAAATGTTATAATATTGAGATCAAAAGATGCCATACGGATTGCTCCGCACTTCGTGCTTCCACAATCCTGCCCCAAATTCGGATATCGTGAGGCTTACGCCCCACTTTTATCCTCATTTTGGGGCGGCTCATATTATGGCATATGATACTTGCTGTTAAACTCCTGCTTGATCGTTTCCAGCCTTGCCTGATCTTCGATGCGCTGCCGTCTTGCATCCTCCTGAATCTGCTTCGTCTCGTCAATTCCATTGACGATCGTTCTCCAGGTCGTTTCCAGTGTCTCGATCTTAATGGAGCTTCCCGAAGCCATCCTTGCGGTCATCTTGGACTGCTCCACGGTATTCTGTGCATTCTTAATCAGCATCTCATTTGTTTTCTGGTCCAGCGCAGACATGGCCTCGGCCTGAATCCTCTGCCTTTTCAGCATAATCGCCTGCGCCAGCGCCTGCTTAAATACCGGAAGCGTTATGATAAAGGCGGAATTGATCTTGCGCACCAGGTTCATATTGGAAAATTCCATCGTCTTAATCATCGGGATGGACTGCATGGCAACGCTTTCCGCCGTCCTGAGGTCCTGCGTCCGCTGCTCCAGCATCATCAGAGCCTGCTGTAAGGCAGTCAGTTCGAACTGAATCGAGGTATCCCCCGTACTCTCCATATCCGTCTGTCTCTTTGCGATATATTCTTCCAGTTCCCTGCATCCCTGTTCGCCTGCCAGTATGTACCTTACCAGCTTATGATAATATTCCACATTGGCGTCAAACATCTGATCCAGCTTCTTGTTCGACTGCTTGATCTCCGACTCATACTGCTTGAGCTGTACATAAATCTTGTCGACCTCACCGCCCATCGTGTGATACTTGTCAAGAATCTTATCGAGCTGCTTTCTCGCATTTCCGAAAAGCTTCGCAAAGAATCCCTGCTCCTCCTTGATCTCTTCAATGTCAAACTTTGACATGATCTTTGCCAGGGTGTTTAACATCTGGCTGGAATTGTCGATCTGCGACATATTCATGCTGTTAAATACCACGTCCGAAGCTTTGGAAATCTCTTCTGCCGCCTCCGCGCCGAAGGTAACGATCGTTTCCAGATTGTCGATCTCGATTGTGCTGACCAGATCATCCACTTCTTTTGAGTTTACCAGCTCCGCATTCATCTTCTCCCGGTCCGCCACAATATCGTACTTTTCTACCACGGATACTTCGTTTTTCGTATCAGGGATCGCTGCGGGCTGCTGTATTGCTGCTTTTTTAAAATCTAATCCCATATCATGTACCTCTCTTAAAAAATTTATCACGCCATCCAGGTCGTGTGTTCAGGGAAATCCGATCAAAATCGGGAACCTGCAAGTCATACATATAATCCCCAATCTGATGTTCATCCATGAGTTTTCTGTTAAAATATTTTTCAACGCTCTGATAGCCCGTGGGGACAAAAAAAACCACATCAAATCCCACCAGGCTCAAAAACGCCGTCAGGATCGTATCCTCCAGAGAAATTACTTTCTCTCCCGTATTCAGGTAGATCAGCTTTGGATTCCTCTTTGTAAAATCAAATTTCTGAATCAGCCGCACCAGCTCCCTGGGAAGATTCAGTACCGTAGCCACGATCGTATACTCTGTCCCGTTTTCAAAGGTCCCTTTAATCAGTTTTTTGTCAATCAGAAGCTGGAGCTTGTCCAGCATATGCTCCTGTATCTCTTCTCTCAGGACTCCATAGGCATAATCCCTGTGCGCTTTGATCTTTGCCTTCTGCACCTTTCCGTTTCTGAAAAATTCCGTGGCGTGCGCCCGCATCGGGTTTTCATCCATCGAATGCAGAAACGGCGCGGCTTTTATGACGAAGGTATCCTCCGTAACCAGCGCCTTAATATCTGACCAGTACCGCTGTACCTGTCTATCCCTGACGCCCGACACCTTTGCAAAGAGCACTGGAATATTCACCGTATCATTCACCGTACTGAAATTCGGCCGGTATTTCAGCTCCTCCTTCCAGAGAAGCGGAATTTCCTCATACATGGTTTTCAGATTCACGGTACCCGCCTTTTGATACTGCTGATTGCGGTACATCCCGGAATCCTGATACATCAGCGCATCCAGTTCCCTTTCCGCATGATAAGCGGTCGTCCCGATCTGAATATCTGTGTTTTCCTGCGGAAACCTCTCTGCCGAAAGCGACTCCGGATAATGAATCTCGTACAACAGACTGTCCTTGAGGCAGCACGGAACATTTTGATTCGGGTTTAAGATCAGTACGTCCACCGGAAGCCTCGCGAGAAATCTTAAAAACAATGCCTCATTCTCATTTCTACATCCGCCCATATGGATAAAGCAGCCGATCTCCGGCATTTTCCAGTTCACGAACAGCTTCGTCTGGTAACGCTTCAGCCAGCACAGAAGATACACTGCTTTATTGGTGAGCCGGTTCAGATTCATACCCGGAAGCTTCGCTTCGTCCAGCATAATATCAAGAAAAGCCTTTGTCATGATCCTCTGAAGCTCGATATTTGCACTGTATTTTATATTTGCAGACAAATCCATCAGCATCTGATCCTGTCTCTGATAGTTCTTCCTGTGAATGCCCGCAATCTCATCCATCCCCGGCTGCGAAATGGTCTGCTCTGTAATGACGATCTTTCGGCCCTCATTTTTCATCCGCAGATAAAACTGATACCATTCATTTAAATAGGTAAGCTTATCTTCCACACCGCTGATTCTGAAAAAACAGTTATAATAGAACTCCGGACGGTCCCCCCTGACTGCGGCAGGCTTTTCGACGTCCTCCATCCCCGCTCCCGTAACCCAGGCATTCGTACAGTTTACGGCTTCCGGTTTTCTGCCATAGAGACGCTCTGCGTTCTTTTCTTCCTGTATCTGTTCCCGCACCCATCGGAGATTAAAAGTTTCGGGAAACGCCTGCATCCCCGGAAGCAGCAGCTCTTCCGATAAAGCCAGAGCGGCATCTATTTTCCGGTAGCCCTGATCTCCCTGATACTGTAAAAGCACCGCATCACAGCCCGCATTTGACAGGATGGAAACCAGCATCAGCTCATAATTACTGATATTTCCCTCATACAAAATCTTGGGTACTTCATTTTCTCCCAACGCATTCACAATCCGCTCAAACCGATAATACAGCCAGCACATGAACTTAATGTACGCATTTTTCAGCATATTCTCATTCTTTCCGGCTCTCCGTAAAGAATCCAACGCGTCATAGATGGCGGCCGCCACCTGTCCCCGCTGTGCGTCCCGCATTCTGGGCAGCCATTTTTTCAGACTTGTCAAAAAAAATCCCATGCTCATCTGAAATCCGGTTCCCATAATTTCCTGATAATAGGACAGATTCCCCTCGTCAGGATTCGGTATCTTCCCCTCCAGAATCACGCCTTTTAATCGGGCCGCTTCATAGTATTTGCGGATAAAACGGGCCACTTCCTCATTGTACCCGTTAATTCTGTAGAAATATACCCCTTTTTCTTTTCTGCAATCAAGTCCTTTGAAAAAATCATCCAGTTCCTGTATTTTTCTGTGCTCAAACATCGATTTTTCCATCCTAACTCATACTTCCATGATGACGACTATTGTACCACTTTTTCACAGTTTTCACAAGCCACCCCCTGTAAAAATCAGAAAAAACCGCCAAAATCTGCCGCAATTCAGACCTTTAATCCCGCACGCCATATGCCTCTGCCAGAAAAAGCGTCCGTGCCGCCCAGTTGGTGTGTGTCTTATACTCATTCATCCTTTCACGGGCATGGCTGCCGGAGACGAGGGAACTCTCATCCGGGTTCCATGAAAGAATGGCTTTCGCATCCTCAAAATCCTTCCGGGATACCTGATACGCGGCATTCACAAGCCCGATCTGCTTTGGATGAATCACGGTTTTTCCCACAAAACCGCACAGTCTGTCATCCGCCAGCTCCTTTCTCAGACCTGTATCCCATCCAGAGCCGTCATAGTATTCCCACACAGGGCCGGATATTACGTAGTCCATCCCATAAACCGTAAGGATATCAGAAAAAATATTTGCGACGGGAGAAATCCTGTGAATGGATTCCCCGCTGCCACGGCGAAATCCAAACATATGGCAAAGGTCATTTCCTCCAACCCGGATATTCAGCACCAGCTCTTCTATGCGGTCAAGCTTTTCCTTCAAACCGTACAAGATCTCATAACGGTTTCTCAAGTCAATGATGGATGGACTTTCATAAATCGGCATCATATAGACCGGCCTTTTAGAAATCTCATTCACCCGAAGAACCGCCTCGATATATGCGTCTGCGTTTTCCAGGGAAAACTTCGGCAGGATAAAGCCCCGGATCAGCCGCGACGCTTCGCCAAACGCCTTCATCAGCCTTAAAATCTGCTCACTGTTTCTGACCCGGATAAAAATCTGCGGCAGGTAGAACATTTTCTCCTGAGACGCCCGGTACATTTCGTCCATAGTCTGTTTCAGCTTTTCTTCCGCCTCCGCCACGCCGTTTTCCCGTATGGTATCCTCCAGGCAGAACGCCAGAGAATACGGCGTT
>CAJKKX010000060.1 GCA_905200565.1 uncultured Lachnospiraceae bacterium | reverse complement strand
ACATGGAACCAGGGGTGGTTTTCAAGCAGGGTAGCAAAACGCTGACCTACCATACCTGTTGCGCCGATTATACCGACATTGTACTTTTCTTTCATGGGAATGTTTCCTTTCTCTTTTTGCAATAAATAAAGCCGATGGAGTATAGTTCATCGGCTGGTTTGATATCGTATATATGCGATAGCTCTCCATCAGACCGATGACAGCCGGACGCCTGTTCAACGTGCAGCCAGATATGCACACCACGGATCGTGCATTCTTCGGCGGTAAGCCTTTCGCGCAGCCGGTCTCCGCAGACCGTTATGGACACGCTACTGATCTGTTCCGCACCTCTATCAGCGGGACGATAAGTCCCCATGAGTTAATTACTCATTACCATATTATTTTAGCACATAACCGCATTGTTGTCAACCCCCATTCGTATAAATATTCTTCAATTACGGCGAGGATTTTGTTTAATTTCAACAACGATTAAAAATTGATTTATCCGTCGGTTTATGGTACAATAGAGTATACGCTAATCTATGAAAAAGGAATGTAAATTATGACGATGCTAAAATCTGATTTTAACTATGAACTTCCAGAGGAACTCATCGCGCAGACTCCGGTCGAGCCGCGGGACAGCTCCCGGCTGATGGCAATCGACCGCTCCACCGGCGAGATAAGCCACAGGCACTTCTACGACATCGCGGACTACCTGAACCCCGGCGACCTGCTTGTAATGAACGACAGCAAGGTTTTCCCGGCGCGTATATACGGCGTCAAGCGCGGCACCGGCGCCCACGTTGAGTTCCTGCTGCTCAAGCGTCTGAGCCTCACCGAATGGGAGACCCTGGTGCACCCCGGAAAGCGCCTGAAACCCGGCACGATCGTCGATTTCCCGGAGGGGCTTTCCGCTGAGATACTCGACATCGTGAACGAGGGAAACCGCCTTGTCCGCTTCTCGTTCGAGGGGGATTTCTTCGATATCCTCGACCGCATAGGTCAGATGCCGCTCCCGCCCTACATCACCCATCAATTAAAAGATAAAAACCGTTATCAGACCGTCTATGCCAAACACGACGGTTCTGCCGCCGCCCCTACTGCCGGGCTGCATTTCACGCCGGAACTGCTTGCCACGCTTGAAGAAAAGGGCGTAAAAATCGCCCATGTTACTCTGCATGTGGGGCTCGGCACTTTCCGTCCCGTGAAGGTAGAAAACGTAACTGATCATCACATGCACTCAGAGTTCTATATCGTAGAGGAATCCCAGGCGAAGCTGATCAATGATACAAAAGCCGCCGGAGGACGCATTATCTCCGTCGGGACTACAAGCTGCCGCACGCTGGAATCGGCCGCTGATGAAAACGGCGTCGTCAGGGCCGGAAGCGGCTGGACGGACATCTTCATTTATCCCGGCTACCGCTTTAAAGTCCTTGACTGCCTGATTACCAATTTCCATCTTCCGGAATCCACCCTGCTGATGCTGGTTTCTGCCCTCGCCGGAAAAGAACACATCCTAAACGCCTATGAGACGGCGGTACGGGAACGGTATCGTTTCTTTTCCTTCGGGGATGCGATGCTCATCCAATGACACATTTCTTTTCCCAGTCTCTTGAAACATAAAAAAGCTCCACCAGGTATCACAAGGAACCGGTGGAACTTTTTCTGTTTCTATTTCTACTTTCTGATTTTCACTGCTTTTGACGCTTTCGGCGCACTGTATCCTTTCTTTGTTTTCACAACAATTCGATAATAATATGATTTTCCTTTTTTCACACGTTTATCAAGGAAAGCCGTTTTCTTTGCACCTTTCATCGTTTTTATTCTTACGAATCCATCATTTTTCTTTGTGGAACGGTAGACCACATAGCCTTTCGCCCCTTTTACCTTTTTCCAGGAGACTCTGACCTGTGCTTTTTGACCCGTCCGTTTTACGGTAACTTTTTTAACCGCCGCCTGTAAACGAATGCTTTTGGGCGTTCCATTACCGCTCTTCGTATACTTTGCATTAGAGGACTCTGCAACAGCGTAATAAGACGCTGTTTTTTTATTCACAGGGTTGGTATCATAAATCACGCCTTTCGCATCCGTTCTGCCGATGAATACCGTCTTTCCGCCGCATACACGGTATACTGTATAAGAATCAGCATTCACAACCCTTGATACCGCTATTTTAATGCCCGCTTTTTTCTTTTCTGCAACCGATTTTAAAGAAACAATCGTCGGCGCCGCAAGTTTTTGGGTCTGTTCCTCGTCCTTTGGATCCGGCTTTGGATTGTCCTCTTCTCCAGAACTTGGCGTTTTCTTCGTCAATGTCACCAGAATTTCCTTGTCCGTTTGCCATAGTACCTCGGCGCTGTATCCGAATTCTTCTGTTAGTGCCACAAAAATTTCTTCGTCAAAAACATACCCTTCCTCTGCACTCATCTGAACGACCGCACTGCCTCCGTCCTTGTTCCAGAAAAACTCTGCAACCTGATAAGCCGCCTCGTCCGGAACAGAAATCTCATCGCCGTTAAGAACCATTCCTTCTATCTTTGTAATGCTCTCCGGCTCTGTTTTCTGCAACAGCTCCCCGGAAAGAGTGCGAAGTTCTTCTTCTGAATATACGTCATCTGTGATGGTTATAAATTCTATCTTCCCTCTGAACGCATCGAAATTTCCAGACGCATATTCGCCGCCTCCAATAGAAAATTCCGCAATATCGGAACTATTTACGCTGAACCATGTCTTAAAAGCATTTGTCCACCAGGAAGAAGGGTAAATGTTCGCCTGTCCATCCACACACACCAATACCTGATTTTGATTATCTGCCTTTTCCGTATCGAACCCTATCGCAATCGTATGCCACTCTCCATCATCCAGGCCGGTTCCCATAGAGCCTTTCAGTCCATTTCCCGACGCAGTACGGAAATACCCCCGGAATTTTCCTGTATTGTCCGTGCCAAAAATCATGTTTTTACCGTCATCCGCTGTAGTGCTTCCCGCACCAAACAGGAGGCCTCCGGCCTGTGACGTCTTAAACCGCATAAGAATGGTACCTCCGGCACTATTTGTCCTCAGATGATTCAACACGGTAAGATATGCCCCGTTCTCATAATAACTGCTTCCGGGGTCTGCCAGATTCACATAGTTCGTCCCGTCAAAATCAACTGTGCTCAAATCAATATCCAGAGCCATTTTGTCCGATGCAAAAGAATTCCGCGCCTGGGTGCGCACCCCGGAAACCGTATAACCTGTACGAATTACAAGCGCTGTCTCATACTGGAAAGAATCTCCCTCAGCCCTTAAACGGATATGGTATTCATGGTTCGCTTCAAGTTCCGCATTTATTTTCAACGTTCTGCCTTTGATTTGGAAAAGCGCATTGTCACTGCTTCCCTCCCCTTCACATAACGTATACGTATAGAAAGCATCCGGCGCCATCTCATCCATGCGCAACACGCCCGCCTTCTGCCCTTTCGATAAATCCGCTGACATCTGGCTGTCCAGCAAAACATCAAATTTCCCCGTCTGGGATTCGCTAAGTGTCACCGTCTGCTCTGCAAACGTGACATGCGCCGCAGTATCTGTCCGTGTGCCCACAACCTGAACGCTGTATGTACCGTAAGGTATGCCCTTCATGACAAAATCCTCTCCGTCTGTCCCGGTACTCTGAGTGTACGTCCTTCCGTCCGCCCCGGTCAGGGTCATCTCCAGCGCTCCGATATTCCCGGTTCCGCCAGCCTGCGCATAAGCGCTTTGCAGGGCATTCCTGTCCACCTTCACTTTTTTGTCCCCTTTTATAACCGTCGGCGTTACATTGCTTGTCTCTTCTGCATAGCTGAATTTGTAGGAGAGGTTTGTGAGGTTCGTATCCATGTCCAAACCACATTCCCCGGTAAATTTCTGCATCATCCATAGTTGCCCTGCGGCTCCCGGATGAAGATTCCCGTCCCCATAATAATAGTTAGCTCCCCAGAGATAGCGGAACGCACGCAGCTCTTTGTTCCACTCCTGGTACTGATCTATATAAAGAATGTTTCCGTCTTTCTTCGCAACATCCTCCAATACCTGAAGGTAGCCGCCCCCCTCAAGGTAAGTGTCACGGGAACCTTGTGTCGTAGGCGTGGGCGAGCGGAAAATAATACATGCCTCCGGATTACTCTCCCGAATTTTCTCCACCATATTTTCCAGATTTTCACGGTACAGCTCCTTCGTAATCAGAATGGCCTGCCCATCAGCTCCTGTATGGTATCCACGCACATTTGTATACACATCGTTTGTACCCAGCATCACCGAAACAATGTCTGGCTTGTACTTTGTCACACGCTGCTCGATATTTTCCAGCGCCCAAACCGTGTCGGTGGAGGAAACTCCCGTATTAATCACGACATCCTCCGTTCTCCCCAAATCCTCTTTCAGATACTTTTCAAAAATCTGCGCTACCGCATCATATCCTTTCGTATGTACAAGTCCGTGGGTAATAGAATCCCCCGTAAACACCCATGTCAACGGCCTGTCACTTTCTACCTTATCCACAATTTTCTGCTGCAAAGCGTTCAGCTTTCTTTTTCCCCCGGCCTTTCCTTCTGTCGTCTTTCCGTATACAGAAGCAAGCTGCCTGCCGCCATCCTTTGACCGCACCGTCAGCTTATACGCCTTATTCTGCGGAAGCCCTGTGATTTCAAAGGAATCCTCCGCCTCCTCACCAGCAATCGTCAGACCGTTGATTTCCATCTTCCAGATGCAGCCTCCCTGGACGCCCGTCTCTTCGGGAATATGCACCATCAGTCCGTCCGCCGTCCCCTCTGTCTCCGGTCTGACTGCCAGATAAGTGTCCGGCCTTTCCTCTTCCTCCCAGACCTTCCCGATCGTCATGGAACTATTCACACTTCCAAAAGTCCCGCGGCAGAGCTGTCTGGCAATCTCCAGATGTCCATAGCCGTTCAGCCTTCCCTCTTCCGTAAGATAATTGCCGTTTTTGAAAGAATCGTTGTTCGTCTGCACATAATGATCGATACAGACGATACGGCTTTGTTCCGCCTCGGTAAAGCCATTCATCGTTTCCTTTGCTGCATTCGCATAAGCTGCGGCCTTCTCATTTTCCGCTGCGGCTTTCACGGCATGGGGAAGCTGGATAACCGCAAACCCGCCGTTATTCTTCATGGCAAGCGCCTTCTGTATAACAACCGTCAGGGAGGCTTTGAAAGCTTCCACGCCCTCCACGCCTTTGCCGTAATCCTCCTCGCCAATCATATAAGAAATTGCCTTAGGCTGCAACTTTTCAATATAGCCGTCCAGCTTCTCCGCAAATGCAGCGATATCCTGCCCCGCCTGTCCCACATTTATCGTGTACCTCTGGTGCTCCGGCGCGCCGCCGCTGTCCCCCCGCCGCACAGTTTCCTCAAAGTGGCCTGTGAAATTTCGGTTTCCCTTAATTTCCGCATATCTTCCCTGTACCTCCACACCTCCTGCAAAAAGCCAGGTGTTGTCATCGCTCCTGTCAAAC
The DNA here is from genome assembly GCA_905200565.1 of uncultured Lachnospiraceae bacterium. Next base: position 3,939 of record CAJKKX010000060.1, on the reverse strand, counting down.
ATTGCTGAAATGCTTGACGTCTCTGCCTGCGCCGAAAATGTATGGCTCCAAAAACCGCCTGCCGCCAACAGACATGACATCACGACAGCCACTATCCTTTTTCCGCTTGTAATCCTCATATCCTTCTCCCTTCTTTCATGAAAGTTCTTCAAAATTTTCTATCATACTTTTATGATAACACTAATAAGCAAACAATTCAAAACAAATTTATCACTATTTTGGACAGCGCTCTTTTTCATAATTTCTGCGCTTTCTCCATATACTGTTTCTGGAGGTGACAAAATGATGAAATATTTCCAGAAACAATTTTCTTATGCACAGATAGTCTTCGCCATCCTTTCTCTGATTGCCGGAGTCCTGCTGCATTTTGTCTATGACTGGACGGGTGGCAATTATCTGGCAGGCCATATTGCCCCGGTCAACGAATCCACCTGGGAGCATTTAAAGCTTCTGTTTTTCCCTGTCCTGTTTTTCTCTGTTTTTGAATATTTCTATGTCGGCCGGCTCTTCCCGGCATTTATTACCGCGCGTACCATTGGATGTACGGCAGGGCTTCTCTTTATCGTCGTCTTTTACTACTCCTACACGGGGATTCTCGGAGAACACTATCTGTGGATGGACATCCTCTCCTTTTTCCTGGGCGTCGCCCTGTGCTACGGATTGACCTGGTATCTGACCATAAAAAAAGAAGCAGGAAACCTATGCACAAATATCTTCTGCATCCTTTTCCTGCTCTTTCTTGCCGGACTGTTTTTCTATTTTACCGATTATCCGCCGGACATTCCTCTGTTTTACGCAATGGAATAGAAAATTTTATTTTCTTCGATCAGCCGCACTTCCCCATGTCTGCTTTCCAAAATAGAAACGCTGCAATTCGGGGAAACGCCGCCATGCCAGAAATCCTTCTGTTCAAAGATGCGCAGGGCATTTAACAGCGCTCTGCCCGCCGCGCCGTGGGTCGATACCAGTACCGTCTTATCCTCCAGCTCCGGGCGTGTCGTAATGTCCCGCAGAAAATCTGCCGTACGCCTGTGGAGCTCTGCAAAGCTCTCCCCTCCTTCCGGCGCCCGGTATTTATCCGGCGCGGTAAAGAAATAGGAAAAATCCCTGTCCGGTATCTCATAATGATCTTTTGCGCTGCAAAGCCCTTCGTAAACCCCAAAGCTGATCTCGATCAGCCGTTCATCCTCAAAAAATGGAACGTCCCTTCCGCCAAGCGCCAGCTTCGCCGTTTCCTTTGCCCTTTTTAACGGGCTGGAAAAAGCTGCGGCAAAGGGAACCGCCAGAAGCGCTTCCCCCGTTTTCCTCGCCAGTTCTCTTCCGTTTTCATTCAAAACCGTATCCGATCGTCCCTGGAGCCGTTTTGCCACGTTCCAGTCCGTCTGTCCATGCCGCATTACATAAATAATCATTACTGTCTCAACTCGATTCCCATAGATTCCAGACCATTGTAAACCTTCTTCATGGCAGAAGTAATCTCATCCTCCGTCATGGTCTTATCCTTTGCACGGAATACCAGAGAATACGCCATCGATTTATAACCCTTCTTAATCTGCTCTCCCTCGTAAATATCAAACAGCTTCAGGCTCTCCAGATGCTTGCCGCCCCTCTGTCGAATCATAGCTTCAATCTGCCCCGCCAGAATATCTTTTGATACCATCATACTGATGTCCCTGGTCACAGCCGGGAATTTGGCGATTCCCTCAAATTTCCGGTCAAAAGAAGCGTTTTCCACAACTTTCGGAATATCCAGAACCGCTACATATGCCTTTTCGCCAATGCCATATTTATCTGCTACGACAGGATGAATTTCTCCCAGATAGCCAAGCGCTTCCCCGTCGTAGATGATATTGGCCTGACGCCCCGGATGCAGGAATGGTTTTCCGGCCTTTGGGTCGTAGGAAGCCGCTTTATGCAGCCCGGCTTTTTCGAAAAATTCTTCCACGACGCCTTTCATCACGAAGAAATCGCCTTCGCCATACATACCGAGCGTAAACATCATCCGCTCCTCCGGAAGCTCCGTCAACGGAAGCTGCTTCGGCAGATATACGTTACCCAGCTCATAGAGACGCACATTTTTATTCCTGTGATTATAGTTAAACGCCAGGGAAGTCAGCATTCCATTCAATGGAACGGTACGCATGATACTGAAATCCTCGCCCAGCGGATTGGAAATCTTAATCGCATTCCGGTAAGGGGAATCCTCTTCTAAAAGCAGCTTATCAAACACCTTCGGGCTTTCGAAGGAATAGGTCATGCCCTGTGAAAATCCACAATACTCTGCAATATCCCTCGCTACTTCTTCAATACGCAGCTTAAACGGAAGCTTGCCTGTGGTAGCTTCGCCTCGCGGAAGGGTCGTCGGAATATTGTCATATCCATAAAAACGTGCCACTTCCTCTGCCAGATCAGCCGTGCGGAAAATGTCATGCCGGAACGTCGGCGCTACGATTTCATTCGTCTTTGCATCATACGCCAGCTCAATCGGTTCAAAGTACTTCAGCATCTGCTCTTTGGAAAGCTCCGTTCCCAGAAGCGCATTGATTTTCTCCGGCTCGAACGGCACGCGCACCGGCTCCTTTTTCGTGGTATATACATCCACCATTCCGCCGACTACTTCTCCGGCTCCAAGCTCTTCAATCAACTGGCAGGCTCTGTTCATGGCTGCCTCCGCATTGTTCGGGTCCAGCCCCTTCTCAAATTTCCCGGAAGCATCCGTGCGCAGCCCCACCTTCTTGCTGGAAAGGCGGATGTTCGTCCCATCAAAACATGCAGCCTCAAACATCATCGTCTTTACATCGTCCGTAATCATGGAATTTTCTCCTCCCATGATTCCGGCGATTCCTACCGCCTTCTCGCCATCACAAATCATCAGGACAGAATCATCCATTGTCCTTTCCTGTCCGTCCAGCGTAACAAACGTCTCTCCTTTTTCCGCACGGCGCACTACGATTTCATGACCCGCAATCGTATCATAATCATAGGCGTGCATCGGCTGTCCGTACTCTTCCATCACATAGTTTGTGATATCCACAATATTATTAATCGGACGAATCCCGTTCGACGCCAGCCTTCTCTGCATCCACTTCGGTGACGGAGCGATTTTAATATTCTTTACTACTCTGGCAGTATAACGCGGGCAAAGGTCTGTGTCCTTCACTGTAACCTTTACATAATCATGAGCATCTTCGCTGTTCCCTGTCTCCTTCACAACAGGCGGAACGAATTTCTTACCGAAGGTAGCCGCCGCTTCCCTGGCAATCCCCAGCACACTATAGCAGTCCACACGGTTCGAAGTAATTTCATACTCAAAAATCACGTCGTCCAGCCCTAACGCATGAATGGCGCTTTCGCCTACCACGGCGTCCTCCGGAAAAATATAAATACCATACTCCGGCGCTTCCGGGTACATCTCACGGGTAGAACCAAGCTCCTCAATCGAGCACATCATGCCGCAGGACTCAATACCTCTGAGCTTTCCCTTTTTAATCTTAATACCGCCGGGCGTCATCTTTCCGTCATGACCTCCAGCTACACGCCCGCCGTCCAGTACCACCGGAACTTTGTCGCCCTCTTTTACATTCGGGGCGCCTGTCACGATCTGCACCGTCTCTGTTCCCACATTTACCTGGCAGATAATCAGTTTATCCGCGTCAGGATGCCGCTCAATCGAAAGAATCTGACCAATCACGATTTTTTCCAAATCCGCATCCATCTTCTCATAGCCTTCTACCTTCGTGCCTGACAGCGTCATGGCATCCGTATATTCCTGTGCGGTCACGTCCAATTCCGGGACGTAAGCCTTAATCCAAGATAATGATGTATTCATAACGATTCAAATTCTCCTTTATTTTTTTCTATTTTATATGCCGCCGTGCAAGCCCTACTCCGCTCCGTTTCGCTTGGGCTGATCGCCCTATATTCGAATCTTCATGCAGA